>NZ_CAHJWX010000167.1 GCF_903643065.1 Sphingomonas bacterium
AGATGACCCGGATGGTGGTCCCCGTTTAGGTGCCGATTACCGGGTCAGGTGGTCCCCGATCGCACGCCGAAACACACGCCCAAGGAGCGCTAGGCACCCTCGCTGCCCGGGCCGACCCGGCTCAGGTTGAACTCGTGCAGGCGGCTTTCCGCGCGTGTTTGGAGCAGACAGACCCGGCAGCTGCCGAGCTTAGGTTGGCCGACGTTCGTGTATGCGTCCGGAACGCCAATCGCGAGGCTGCAGCCTTCGTCAGGGCCGAAGCTGAGAGCCGCGATCGTGACGCCGCCTCGGCGCGGGGGTAGGCGCGATCGATACCAGTTTGCGGGATCGATTGCGGGAGGTTTCGCTAGGCGATGCGCCCCTGGATCAAGGGACGCGCGAACAGGCGGAAGCCGAGATCAAGCCAGCCGAACTTGGCTTTGCAGAACAGAGCCCGGCGCAAGCAGATTGCGCGTCTGGTTGATCGTGGCCGTGGCGTGCTGCATCCTGTTCACGACCAACGGTTTCATTCTGAGCGGCTTGACCGTCTTCGATAGCCGGATGCTGATTGAACTCGGTCTGAGCAACACGGCACTCAGGCTCCGCGACACCATCACGATCGCAACGCTGGGCATCACCATGCCGATCATCGGCTACATGATCGATAGGCTGCCTGTCCGGCCGATTCTCGTCGGTGGCCTCCTGACCATGGTGTTCGCGTTCGCGGCCTACACCAGGGTGGATGCGCTGTGGCAAATCTACGCGCTGCACATCCTGCTTGGCATCTGCCAGGCGACGAGCGGTGTCCTCGCCTGCGTATTTCTCGTGTCCGGCTCTACCGGGCAGCATCGCGGGATGGCCCTGGGTGTGTTGATCGCGGGCTCCAGCGCGGGGAACGCGGTGGTTCCCGGGCTCAACAGCATCTTGCTGGATCATTGGCCCTGGCGGACGGCGATCCTGTCGGGAGCGGTCGCGGGGTGCGTCCTGATCCCGCTGGTGCTGACGATCGTCCGCGAGCCTCCCAGAGCCGCCAGCCCCCTAGCCGCTGCTCACAGCGGCGCGGGGAGCAGCTTCGTGCCGATGTTGCGTTCTCCCGACTTCACGACGCTCGCGATCACCGCGTCGGGCACGGTGTTTTGCGTGATGGTGCTCGCGACCAACCTGAGCCTCTATGCGGTGAGCCCCGGCGTCTCGCGCGCGAGCCTGGGACCGCTCCTGCTCCTCGCCTTGTTCGGGGCTGCGGTGGCAGCTCAGGTGCTGGCCGGCGCGGCAACCTATCGTCTGCCGGCATGGCTTATTCATATGGTGGCCGTGATCGTGATGGGAGCAGGCGCGACGGTGCTGGCGGTGGCGCCGGCAAACTTCGCCCTGCCGGCCGTCGCGTTGTTCGGGCTGGGCTGGGGAGCGAACAGCACGATGCTCCAGGTCAGGCCGACGATGTTGTTCAACGGGCCGTCGCTCGGCCTGATCCTGTCTCTGCTGGCGTTGACCGAGACGATGGGAGGGGCGCTTGGGCCGGTCGTCGCCGGCTATATCCGCGATCGAACCGGGTCGTTCGCGCCGGTCTTCGCTCTGGTGGCCGGCCTCATGGTCGTCCTTGCGCTGCTGACCTTCCTGGCGGCGCCGAGAAAGCGGACGACAGATGCTCTGTCCACCGCGCTCGATCGATAATCTCCGGCCGACGCGTGCGAGCCAGCGCGTCCACGTCGCCGGAATGAACGTGCGGCCACGATACCGACACCCTGCGAGTAACATTCTTTGCGTACAAATTGCGGTGCTTTGCCATAATAACTAGCTTCAGACGAACGATACGTATACATTGCTTCAACTGGATTATTGGATTTGGGCAGAGCGAGCGGTGCACGCCTGTTTGCGGGAAGCAGTGGAGAGGGAAGACGATGGCGTTCCATTACATTCTCCTCGACACCAGCGCCATGCCGGTGGCCGACGTCGCGGATCATCCGGGCGCGAGGGTCCAGACCCTGCTGCGCGACGAAGACTTCCCCGGCGCGGTGGAGATCACCTTCGGTCCGTCCGGCTTTACCGGGCGCGTGCGCGAGTTGCTCAGCCACGGCCCGCATCGCCACTATCATCGCTCCGTAAACGAACGTCATTATGTGCTCGAGGGGGATTATCCAATCTATCACTGGAAGGATCCATCCGGCGAGGGTTCGCTTACCCGCCTCCAGCGGCACCATTATCTCGAGAACCCGCCCATGACGCTGCACGGCATCACCGCCGACACGTTGCCTGAACTGGGTTGGAAGCATCTTCGCTGGAGCGACGGGCTCGGAACCGACATTTACGAGCCGGGTGCCGCCGAGGAAACGCTGGAGGTGGGTTTCACGCAGCCCTACCCCGCGGTGCCGTTCACGGACCCTATCCTGCTCCACGCCGAGGAACTGCCCTGGCAGCCGAGCGCGCTCAGGTCCGGCTGGCGTACGAAGCAGCTCACGCGCGGCGTCTCCGGCGCACGGGCGGTGACGCTCGTGTCGATCCCCGCCGGATCGAGCGACCGGATCGAGATCGGGTCGCCCGCCGAGGGCGAGAGCAGCTGGCTGTTCGTCATCTCGGGCGACCTCGCGCTGGAGATCGTGGCGCCGACCAAGTCGCATGCCGCGAAGCTCCACGAAGGCGGCTTCCTGGCTTGGGCTGCGGGCTCCGCGCCGCGATCCGACGGGGCGCCGCTCAGCGACGGAGGATGCGTCCTCCTTTGCGTCGGGCACACGCTGGGCGCGGTTGCCGTAAAATAATGACGCTTGGCGCGCCGCCGATCACAGGAGACTATCAGATGCAGACGATCCGCCTTCCGCTTCAACTGGCCACGCCGGAGACGATCGCGCCGTTCGGATCGCTGCTCGCGGTCCCGGCCGCGAAGGGCGAAGCGCTGCCCGTCGCCTTCTACGAAGGCAGCGTCGAGGTCTACAAGCCGTCGATATTCGTGTCCGATCACGAAACCGAGCTGAACATCGCGCGCGTTAACCGGCGCAAGCCCGAGGTCCAGTGGATGGAACGCCACTTCAAGCATACCCAGACTTTCATCCCGATGGGCGGCCGTCCGTTCGTGATGGTGCTCGCGCCGCCTACCGAAGACGATATACCCGATCCGTCGAGCGCCAAGGCGCTGCTGTTCGATGGCTCGGGCGGGTTCTGCATGGATATCGGGGTCTGGCATGAATTTCCCTTCGCGCTGGCCGACGATACGCATGTCGTCGTCGTGCTCCGCTCGGAGGCCACCAAATCGCTGATGAAGTCGGTCGTCCACGACGGCGAAGCGAGCGGCGGCGACATCGACAAGAAGGATATCCAGCGCCGCTTGTCGGTGACTCTCGAACCGATCTTCTGACCCTCCGCGCATCCTCATGGAGCGATCCGGCATGAGCGTCACGCCTGCGGTGACATATGGCAGACTGCCGGGAACGCGGCTCGGCACGGCCCCGGCGAGCCGGCCGGCTTCGCTCGAGGCGGCCTAGACATGGTCCACGTCCGTCGCTCCTATGTCGACGTCGGTGGCCGCCAGATGCACCTGCGTCGTGCCGCGCCGGAAGACGGGGCGGACGCGCCGCCGCTGTTCTGCTTTCACATGAGTCCCATGTCGGGGCGGGTCTACGAGGCTTTCCTCGCCGCGATCGGTACGGACCGGACGGCGATCGCGCCGGACACGCCCGGCTTCGGCGCCTCGGATCAGCCGCCCCCGCTGCCGACGATCGACGACTATGCCGACGCGATGGCGGCACTGATCGAGGCGACGGGCGTCACGCGGCCGGTCGATCTCATGGGCTATCATACCGGATCGCTGATTGCGGTGGCGCTCGCGCATCGGCATCCCGCGTTCGTCCGCCGGATCGTCGCCATCGGCATGCCCATCTTCGACGATGCCGATCGGGCCGAGCTTCAGGCGCTCTACGCCAGGGTTCCGCCTGCCGAGGACGGCAGCCACCTCGTCGACTTCTGGCGTCGCTTTCTATTGTGGAACCGCGCGGGCGGATCGACGATCGACGAGGTGGCGGACGCCTTTCCCTGCGGGCTGCTCGGCCGGGCGGACGGCTGGTGGGGTCATCGCGCGGCATTCGCCTTCGCGGCGGAAGCGGTCCTCCCGCATGTCGCCCAGCCGCTGCTCGTGCTCAACCCCGCGGACGATCTCACCGCCCAAACCGCCCGCGCCGCGCCGCTCCTGCGCAACGGCCATATGCTCGATGTGCCGGGCTGGGGACATGGTTTCCTGGACCGGCAGACGCGCGATGCCGCTCGCCTGGTCCGCAGTTTCCTCGATGCGCCGGATGAGGCGCCCTTCGCTACGCTTGCGCCCGGATCGGGCGCCGTGCCGCGGATGGTTCCGGCATGACGATCCGGCGCGGCTTTGCGGATGTGGCCGGCGTTCAGGCGCATTACCGCACGGCGGGCGCAGGTGCGCCGATCATCCTGTTCCACGCCTCGCCAGGCAGCGCCAAGCAGCTCGAGCCGCTGATCGCCGCGCTCGCGTCGTCTGCGCGGGTGATCGCGCCCGACACGCCCGGCAACGGCGACACGCCGCCGCTCGGCATCCTTGAACCGACGGCGGCAGACCTCGCCGCAGCGCAGCTCCGCTTCCTAGATGCCATGGATCTGGAGACGGTCGACGTCTACGGCACGCATACTGGCGGGTGCATCGCCGCCGAGCTGGCGATCCTTGCCCCCGGACGCGTGCGCCGGCTGGTGCTGGACGGAATCGGAATGTGGGAGGGCGAGGAGCAGGCCGATCTGCTCGCCCGTTATGCGCTGCCGTTTACGCCCGATCTCGATGGCGGCTACCTCCAGCGCGCCTTCACCTTCTGCCGCGATCAGTTCCTGTTCTTTCCGTGGTACATGCGCGATCGCGCGCACCGCATCGACGGCGGCCTTGGCAGCGCGGACATGCTCCACGACTGGGTGATAGAGCTGCTGAAAGCATCGACGACCTACGCACCCAACTATCGCGCCGCATTCCGCTGGCCAGCGCGCGAGCGGCTCGCATACGTGCGGACGCCCACGCTCGTCCTGGCCGCCGAGACCGACCCGGTGCGTGAACTCACCGAACGCGTGGCCGCATGGCTGCCGGGCGCGCGCTACCTCGCCTTGCCGCGTGGCGATCAGCCTGGGTTTCCGGCCCTTCTAGCGCAGGCGGTGCTGGACCATGTCCGGCAGCAATGACCGGCGACTGAACCAATACGGCAAGCGCGGGAGCGCGAGAATTTGAATGATCCTCTCCCGGCTTGACGGACACCGATGATAGGCTCTGCGGAGCCAGGAGGTGCATGATGGGGAGTATGACGAAGCGCCGGTTGACGGACGAGTTCGAGCGCGAGGCGGCGGCACAGGAGACGAGCGGGCGACGGCGCATTTAGATCGCCAGCGAACTGGAGATCGTGCCGACAATGCTGCGTCGCTGGCAGAGCAAGCAGCAGAAGGGCAGCGCCCCACCGACGAACCCGGCGGCGAAGCCGCCAGTATCGTGGTCAAGCCGCGCCCGGCCTCGTCACTGCGCGCCAGCACAGCGAACTCCTGGTCGAGCGCTTCGATGCGGCAGTCCAGCGCCGCCACTCCGCGCGCATGTCGACGATCAGCG
>NZ_CAHJWX010000168.1 GCF_903643065.1 Sphingomonas bacterium
TCGCCTCGCTCGGGCTGTACGCCCTCTCGGCGACGCGCACGGAGGTCCGCGCCAGCGGGTACATGAGCCGCGCGAGCATGGTGGAAGGCCTCGAGCTCTGGGGGCTGAACTCGGCGATGAACAACCTCACGAGCGGCGCCGGTCCGCTGGTCGGAGCCGCGACGGGCTCGGCCCAGCCGCGCGCCTCGGCGGGACGCACCGCGAGCGAGGGATAGCCGTGCCCGCCCGCCGAGCAGCCCGCGAGCGCGACGAGTGGAAGAATGGCCAGCAGCCGGTGCGTCATCCCCCCCGCTGCTATCGCCGGGAGAGAAGTCGCGCAACGCCCTTGCATCCCCGGCGAACCGCTTATAGAGCCCCCTGCGAGGCGCCCGTAGCTCAGCTGGATAGAGCATCAGACTACGAATCTGAGGGCCGGGCGTTCGAATCGCTCCGGGCGCACCATCCTTTTCCCGAACCGCCGCCGAGCGCCTCAGCGCCCGCGGCCGGTCTTCCCCTGCAGCTCGTCGATCTTCAACGAGGCGTCCGCCTTGGTCATGTCGGCGTCGAACTCCTCATGCGCTTCCTCGCTCAGCGTCTTGAGGTAGCTCGCCTGCGCGCCGGTCATCGGCTCGCCGCCGGTGGTCCAGTCGTGCGGGTCCTTCTCGGCATTGCCGGTCGGGTGATCCTTGGGGTTCAGGTCGTCGGCCATCAGTAATTCCTTCCGCCGCACCAACACTCTCGTTCCTTATCCGTTCCACGCTTCGTAGGCGAGGCTGAGATCGTCGGCGACCGCCTTGTACGCGATCTTGCCGCGATAGACGTTGAGCCCGGCGGCGAGGTGCGGGTCGGCCTTCATCGCCTCCTCCGCGCCCTGACCGGCGAGCTTCAGCGCGAACGGCAGGGTGGCGTTGTTGAGCGCGAAGGCAGAGGTGCGGGCGACCGCGCCGGGCATGTTGGCGACGCAGTAATGGATCACGCCATCGACCTCGAACACCGGGTCCTGGTGCGTGGTGGCATGGCTGGTCTCGAAACAGCCGCCCTGGTCGATGGCGATGTCGACCAGCACCGCGCCGCGCTTCATCGTCTTCACCATGTCGCGGGTGACCAGCTTGGGCGCGGCGGCACCGGGGATCAGCACCGCGCCGATCACCAGCGAGGCGTTCTTCACCGCCGCCGCGATCGCCGCCTTGCTCGCATAGGCGGTCTTGATCTGGCTGGAGAAGAACATGTCGAGCTCCGCCAGCCGGCTCATGTTGACGTCGTAGATGGTGACGTCCGCCCGCATCCCGACCGCCATCTGCGCCGCGTTGATGCCCGAGATGCCGCCGCCCAGGATCGCCACCTTGGCCGGCGCGACGCCGGGAACGCCGCCGAGCAGCACGCCGCGGCCGCCCTGTTCCTTCTCCAGATAGTGCGCACCGACCTGCACCGACATGCGTCCCGCCACCTCGCTCATCGGCTTGAGCAGCGGCAGGCCGCCGCCCGGGGCGGTGACGGTCTCATAGGCGATACAGGTCGCGCCCGACTGCATCAGCCCCTCCGCCTGCGGCTTGTCGGCGGCGAGGTGGAGATAGGTGAACAGCAGGTGGCGCGGCTCCAGCATCGCGATCTCGACCGCCTGCGGCTCTTTGACCTTGACGATCATGTCGGCGGCGGCGAACACCGCCTTCGCATCGGGCAGGATGGTCGCGCCGACGCCGCGATAGGCGTCGTCGTCGAAGTCGATGCCGCACCCCGCCTGCGTTTCCACCACCACCTCATGCCCGGCCGAGACCAGCTCGGCGACGGAGGGCGGCGTCAGGCCGACGCGATATTCGTGGTTCTTGATTTCCTTGGGTACTCCGACGCGCATCGCGCTGTCCTCCTGTCGTCTAGTGGGGCGGCCCGTTGCGCGCCGGGGGTGGAGCGTGCTAGAGCTAAGGCGTTGCCGATAGAGGCTGATAGCCGTCACCGCCATGGTTTTCCCCCTGCTCCCCTCCGGAGCAATCCCGGCCGGGATCGACCCGACCTCGTGACCGACCCGTCCACCGCCGGTGAGCCGGCATCGCGGCACGAGGACGATGTCGCACATGCCCCGCATCGTAGCGACGCGCTCGCGAAGCTCGCGATCGGGGCGGTCGGCGTCGTGTTCGGCGACATCGGCACCAGCCCGCTCTACGCCTTTCGCGAGACCTTCGCCGGTCATCACCGGCTGGCGCTCGATCCGGCGCATATCATGGGCGTCATCAGCCTGATCTTCTGGTCGATGATGATCGTCGTGACCGTCAAGTACGTCGCGATCATCATGCGCGCCGACAACAAGGGGGAGGGCGGCAGCCTGGCGCTGCTCGCGCTGGTGTCGGGGCGGACCCGGACGCGGCGCTGGTCGACCGGCATCGTCCTGCTCGGCGTGTTCGCGACCTCGCTCTTCTACGGCGACAGCATGATCACGCCGGCGGTGTCGGTGCTGTCGGCAGTCGAGGGGCTGGGCGTGGTGTCGCCGACGCTGGGCACGCTGGTGCTGCCGATCGCGGTGGCGATCCTGATCTTCCTGTTCTCGATCCAGTCGGGAGGAACCAACCGCGTTGGCTATTTCTTCGGACCGATCATGCTGGTCTATTTCGCGGTGATCGCGGTGCTGGGGCTGCTCAGCATCGTGCAGACCCCGCATGTGCTGCTGGCGCTGTCGCCGCATTACGCGGTCGAGTTCTTCGCGGCCGATCCACGCCGCGCTTTCCTGGCGCTGGGCTCGGTCGTTCTCGCGGTGACGGGAGCGGAGGCGTTGTACGCCGACATGGGTCATTTCGGGCGGCGGCCGATCGGGCTGTCCTGGCTGTGCTTCGTGCTGCCGGCGCTGATCCTCAACTATATGGGGCAGGGCGCGCTGCTGTTCCGGGTCGGCGGTGCCGGCCTGCGCAGCCCCTTCTACATGCTCGCCCCCGACAGCCTGCAGCTGCCGCTGGTCATCCTCGCCACCGCCGCGGCGGTCATCGCCAGCCAGGCGGTGATCTCCGGCGCGTTCTCGGTAACGCAGCAGGCCATCCAGCTCGGCTTCGTGCCGCGGCTGCGGATCGAGCATACCAGCGCCGCCACCGCCGGGCAGATCTACATCCCGATCATCAACTGGGCGCTGATGACGATGGTCATCATCTTGGTGCTGTTCTTCCGCACCTCGTCCAACCTCACCAGCGCCTATGGCATCGCGGTGACGGGGGCGATGCTGATCGACACCTGCCTGCTCGGCGTCGCGCTGACCCGGCTGTGGAACTGGCCGAGCTACGCCGCGGCACCGTTGCTGGCATTGTTCTTCCTGGTTGACGGCGCGTACTTCACCGCCAACCTGACCAAGATCCCCGACGGCGGCTGGTTCCCGCTGCTGGTCGGGCTGATCGTGTTCACCGCGCTGACGACCTGGTCGAAGGGGCGGCATCTGATGGTCGACCGGCTGCACCAGGCGGCGATGCCGGTCGGCGTCTTCATCAAGTCCGCCGCCGCCAGCGCCGCGCGCGTGCCGGGAACGGCGGTGTTCATGACCTCCAGCCCCGATGGCGTGCCGCACGCGCTGCTCCACAACCTCAAGCACAACAAGGTGCTGCACGAGCGGGTGGTGTTGCTGACGGTCAAGATCGTCGACATGCCGTACTGGACAGAGGCGCGGGCGCGGCGCGAGGAGCTGGGCGAGGGGTTCCACCGCCTGGTGCTGCGCTATGGCTTCATGGACGAGATCGACGTGCCGGTGGCGCTCAACGGCGTCGGCGGTTGCGGCGCGGAGTTCCGGATGATGGACACGAGCTTCTTCCTGTCGCGCCAGACGCTGCTGCCGTCCGACAAGCCCGGCATGATGCTGTGGCGCGAGCGGCTGTTCGCGTGGATGCTGCGCAACGCGGAAAGCGCGATGGAGTTCTTCCGTCTGCCGACCAACCGGGTGGTGGAACTGGGCAGTCAGGTCGAGATTTGACCGGAGCAGCGGCACCCGCGCCGATCATCGTCACCGCGCTGTTCGGCAAGCAGGACCAGGCGTGGTTCGACGGCCTGCGCCGCGAGCATTTTCCGGCCGAGCGCAACCAGCTCGACGCGCATCTGACGCTGTTCCACCACCTGCCGCCCTCGGTCGCGGACGAGCTGAAGCATCGCCTGGTGCAGGAGACGCGCGGGGTGCCGGCCCCGGAGGCGAGCGTCGGCGGGCTGATGTCGCTGGGCGGCGGCGTCGCCTATCGGATCGAGGCTCCGGCGCTGACCGCGATCCGGAACCGGCTGCTCGACGCGTTCGCCGGGATGCTGACGCCGCAGGACGCGGGCGGCTGGCGGCCGCACGTCACAATTCAGAACAAGGTGACGCCGGCGGTGGCGAAGCTGCTGCTGGCGCATCTGCAGCGCGATTTCCGCCCGCGCCGGGTCGAGGTCGCGGGCCTCGCCGCCTGGTGGTATCGCGGCGGCCCGTGGGAGCCGCTGTCGCGCCACATGTTCGCCTGACGCCGGGGTTGACCGGGCGCAGGGGCCGCTTATACGCGCCGCTTCCAGGGCTGAGGCGGAGTAGCTCAGCTGGTTAGAGCACGGGAATCATAATCCTGGGGTCGGGGGTTCAAGTCCCTCCTCCGCTACCAGCCTTGGCCACACGCGCGGCGCTGATGATCCTGACCGGCGCGGCGATCGTCTCGCCCTTGAACGGTCCCTTGGCGGGATCGACGGTGGCGTCGAGGATGCGCTTCACCACGTCCATCCCCTCGACGACATGGCCGAACGCGGCATAGCCGAGATTGTCGCCGGGCCTGGTCGGATCGGCATCGAGCGAGGGCTGGTCGCCGACGTTGATCGTGAAGTCGCCGCGCCCGCTGTCCGGAGCCAGCCGGGCGAGCGAGATCGCGCCGCTGGTGTGGGTGACGCCGGTCTGGGTCGAGGGTTCGAGCGCGATCGGCGGCAGGACGCGCTTGGGTGCGTTCTGCACCCCGAACTGGATGAAGCCGAAATCGGGTGCCGGCCTGACCGTCCGGTAGAAGACGGTGCCGTCGAGCCGGTGCCCGTCGACATAGCGCAGGAAGTTGGCCGTGGTGATCGGCGCACGACCGCGCTCCAGCTCCAGCACGATCCGGCCCTGGTCGGTCACCAGCGCCACCTGCACCGTGTCCGGGCGCGGTGTCGGCAGGGGAGCGGGCGTTGGCGTCGCCTCCTGGGCAAGAGCCGGCGTAGCGGCGAGGCAAGCGAGCAGCAGGTGGCGAATCACGGCTGTTCCTCCGATCGGATGCCAGCCTAGCCGAAGATACCGTGCGGATCATGCAGCACCAGCATCGCGTCGGCGCGGGCGAGCGCAACCAGCGTCAGGCCGTGCTCGCGGGCGTGGTCGATCGCGAGGCTGGTAGGCGCGGAGATGCCGGCGAGCAGCGGCGCGCCCGCGACCAGCGCCTTGTCGACCATCTCGAAGCTGATCCGCGAGGTCACGAGCAGGAAGCCGTCGATCGGCCGTCCTGTCAGCGCGAGCGTCCCGATCAGCTTGTCGAGCGCGTTGTGGCGGCCGACATCCTCGCGGACGGCGACGATCGCGCCGCCCGGGTTGCAGGCGGCGGCGGCATGGGCGGCCCCGGTCGCGGCGGTGA
>NZ_CAHJWX010000169.1 GCF_903643065.1 Sphingomonas bacterium
CGCCCGCTCACCCGCAGCACCGCGATCGCCGCCGGCGGCCGGCCACTCGACAGCGCGACGATCGTGTCCTCAGCCAGGCTTGGCCCCCGTCTCGATCAATCGCCGCCATAGCGCCATCCCCGCCTCGCCCATCGGCGCCCAGCTCTTGACCAGCGCGTCGATCGCCTCCGGCTTGAGCGCCGTCGCGTCCGTCGCGTCGAGCAGCAGCTGGACATAGCGCTCATGCACCGGTGCGAGGTCAGGCAGCCCCATCGCCGCGCGAGCCTCCGCCGGGGTCAGGTCGAGGTCGATCGTCACCTTCATGCGCGCCTCCAATACGGCCCCACCCCGATGGCCGGGTCCACCCAGCCCTGATGGATCATCGTGCCCGCGACATAGACGATCACCACCAGCCCGACATAGGCGATCCAGCGGTGCCGCTCGATCACCCGCGCGATCAGGTTCGCCGCCACCGCCATCAGCGTCACCGACAGCGCCAGCCCGACGAACAACACAGTCGGATGGTCCCGCGCCGCGCCCGCCACCGCCAGCACATTGTCCAGGCTCATCGACAGGTCCGCGAGCGCGACCTGCGCGGCGGCGCGCGCGAAGCTCTTGGGCGCGGGTTGGACCTCCGCCGCCGAGCCCGTGCCGACCGGCCCCGCGCGCAGCTCGCGGAACAGCTTCCACGCCACCCACAGCAACAACAGCCCGCCGCCGAGCAGCAGCCCCACGATATGCAGCAACCGCGTCGCGAACAGCGCGAACCCGACCAGGCAGACCAGCGCGATCCCGACGCCCAGCGTCAGCACGCGCCGCCGGTCGCGCGGCTCCAGCCCCGCCGCCAGCGTCCCCAGCACGACGACATTGTCGCCCGCCAGCATCAGGTCGATCATCAGCACCTGCCCCAGCGCGGCGAGCCCGGCGGGGGATAGAAGGTCAGCGATCGAGAGCGGCGGCATCAAGCAGGAAGGTAGCAGCGCGTCTCCGCCCCGTCACCCCGGCCTTGAGCCGGGGCCGGGCTGCCTATTGCCTGTTGCCTGTTGCCTATTGCCCAGAGCGCCGCGGCAAAGCCGCGTCGTGACGTCGACCGGGTCGGTGTCGCGGCGGCGCCGCTCCCCCGCCCGTCGGCCGAGCTTGCGCGTCTCGGTCGCAGCGACGCTGCGGCCGTGCGCGCCGCGCTACTGATTCATGCTTTCGAAAAACGCGTCGTTGGACTTCGAATCCTTCATCTTGTCCAACAGGAACTCCATCGCGTCGGTGGTCCCCATCTGCATCAGGATGCGGCGCAGCACCCACATCTTGGACAGCTTGGCCTTGTCGACCAGCAGCTCGTCCTTGCGCGTGCCGCTCTTGCCGACGTCCAGCGCGGGGAAGACGCGCTTGTCCGCCACCTTGCGGTCCAGCACGATCTCCGAATTGCCGGTGCCCTTGAACTCCTCGAAGATCACCTCGTCCATGCGGCTGCCGGTGTCGATCAGCGCGGTGGCGATGATCGACAGCGAGCCGCCCTCCTCGATGTTGCGCGCCGCGCCGAAGAAGCGCTTGGGCCGCTGCAGCGCGTTGGCGTCGACGCCGCCGGTCAGCACCTTGCCCGACGACGGCACCACCGTGTTGTAGGCGCGCCCCAGCCGGGTGATCGAGTCGAGCAGGATCACCACGTCGCGCTTGTGCTCGACCAGCCGCTTGGCCTTCTCGATCACCATCTCGGCGACCTGGACGTGGCGCTGCGCCGGCTCATCGAAGGTGGACGACACCACCTCGCCCTTGACCGAGCGCTGCATGTCGGTGACCTCCTCGGGCCGCTCGTCGATCAGCAGCACGATCAGGAACACTTCCGGGTGATTCTCGGACAGCGCGCGCGCGATGTTCTGGAGCATCACGGTTTTGCCGACGCGCGGCGGCGCCACGATCAGCGTGCGCTGGCCCATCCCCTGCGGGCTGACGATGTCGATGACGCGGCTCGACTTGTCCTTGATCGTCGGGTCGAAGCTGTCGAGCGTCAGCTTGCGCTCGGGATAAAGCGGCGTGAGGTTGTCGAAATTGACGCGGTGGCGCACCGCTTCGGGATCGTCGAAATTGACCGCCGTCAGCCGGGTCAGCGCGAAATAGCGCTCGCCGTCCTTGGGACCCCGGATCTCGCCTTCCACCGTGTCGCCGGTGCGCAGGCCGTGCTTGCGCACCTGGTTGGGGGTGACATAGATGTCGTCGGGCCCCGCCAGGTAATTGGCCTGCGCGTTGCGCAGGAAGCCGAAGCCGTCGGACAGCACCTCGATCGTGCCCTCCCCCATGATCTGGTCGCCCTGCTCCGCCTGTTCCTTCAGGATCGCGAACAGCAGGTCCTGCTTGCGCAGCGTCGACGCGCTCTCGACCCCCAGCTCCTCGGCCAGCTGCACCAGCTCGGCGGGCGTCTTCTTCTTGAGATCTTTGAGATGCATGGGGGAGTTCCGGGAGATAGGGCTCGGACGGGCGCGGGGCCGCGCCGGGGACAGGTCACGAAGCTGTAAAAAGCGCGGGAGCCCGACAGAACGCCGACCGCAATATAACGGAGGTAAGCGCAGCCGCCGATCACGTCAAGCGTCCGTCCCCTACCTCCCTGCTACCTGCTCCCTATTCCCTACTCCCTGTCCTTCAAAACGGCTTCACCACCACCAGCACCACGATCGCGATCAGCAGCAGCGCCGGCGCCTCGTTGACCAGCCGCAGCGTCCGCCCCGCCAGCCGCGCCTGTCCTCGCGCGAGCCGCCTGGCATAGCCCACCGCCCAGCCATGATAGCCCGTCATCAGCACCACCAGCGCGATCTTGGCGTGCAGCCATCCCTCGCCCCAATGCCGACCCACCGTCGCCAGGACCAGCCCGAGCAGCCACACCGCGATCATCGCCGGCGTGATGATGACGCGCCGCAGCTTGCCCTCGCGCGCCACCCACGCCGCCGTCTCCTCGCTCCGCCCGGCGAGCAGCGCCTCCTGGTGATGGACCAGGTAACGCGGCAGGATGAACAGCCCCGCCATCCAGAACACCACCACGACGATATGCGCGGCGAGCAGCCAGAGATAGTAAGGAGCGAGCGCGTCCATCATGGCCTGACCCTAACCTCGTCATGCTGAACTCGTTTCAGCATCCACGCGCGACGCCGGACACAAGCGACGTCGTCCTCAACAAAAGCCGGCCCGCATGAATGCTGAAACGAGGTCAGCATGACGACGTCCACCCCCGCACCCGCGCCAGCAGCCGCTCGACATGGTCCACCGGCGTATGCTGCCCGATCCCGTGCCCCAAATTGAACACATGCGGCCGCTCCCGGAATGCGCCCAGCACCCGGTCGACGCCCGCATCCAGCGCCGCCCCCCCCGCCAGTAGCGCCAGCGGATCGAGATTGCCCTGTACCGGCAGGCCCGGCGGCAGCACCGCGTCCGCCCAGGCCGGATCGACCGTCTCGTCCAGCCCGATCGCGTCCACCCCTGTCGCCCGTGCGTAATCCGGCAGCTTGCCGCCCGCGCCCTTGGGAAAGCCGATCACCGGCAGGCCGGGCGCCCGAGCCCGCAGCGCCGCCACGATCGCGGCGTTGGGCGCCACCACCCAGCGCTCGAACTGCGCCGGGCTCAGCGATCCCGCCCAGCTGTCGAACAGCTGCACGGCCTCGACGCCGGCCGCCGCCTGCCCGATCAGATAATCGATCGTCACCGCGACCACCGCGTCGATCAACGCTCCGAATGCGTCCGGATCGCGATAGGCGAGCGTGCGCGTCGCTTCCTGATCCTTGGAGCCCTGCCCCGCCACCATGTACGTCGCCACCGTCCAGGGGGAGCCCGCGAACCCCAGCAGCGTCGTCGCCGCCGGCAGCGCCGCCGCCACGCGTCGCACCGTCGCGTAGATCGGATCGAGCCGCGCCGGCGCCGCGTCCAGCCCCGCCAATGCCCCATCGATCAGCGCCGGCGTCAGCCGCGGCCCCTCCCCCACGCCGAACGTCAGCTCCTGGCCCATCGCCCATGGCACCATCAGGATGTCGGAGAACAGGATCGCCCCGTCGAACCCGAACCGCGCGATCGGCTGCAGCGTCACCTCCGCCGCCGCCGCCGGATCGGTCGCCAGCGCCAGGAAGCCGCCCTTCTCCGCCCGGAGCGCCCGGTACTCGGGCAGATACCGCCCCGCCTGGCGCATCAGCCAGACCGGCGGCACCGCCTGCCGCTCGCCGCGCAGCGTCGCGAGCAGCGGCTTGGCCGTCCTCTTCTTCTCTAAAGAGAGATCTAAAGGGGATGTGGAGGTAGTGGGCACGTTGACGGCGGGGCTTAGTCGCCGCTGCCCGATCCGCCAACAGCTTGACGCGTCCGCTCCCGCGCGGCCTCGTGAGTCGGTGGACTTGTCCACGTCATCCCCGGCCGGTGGATGGAACCGGCGGCTGTGGATCGCGCTGTGGACAAGGTCCGATCCATCCCCCGCCGTCCGGCCCGCTTGGCCGTCCGGCGCGGTTGCGCTACCGCCTGTCCCCGACTTGTCCACGGATCGATCCCGATGAGCGTGCCCGCCAGGCTCCACCTCCATCTCCTCTCGGATTCGACCGGCGAGACGCTGGAGACGATCGCGAAGGCGGCGCTGGCCCAATATGACGATGTCGAGACGGTGCGGCATTTCTGGCCGATGGTCCGCACGGAGGCGCATCTGGAACGCATCCTTCAGGAGGTCGCGCGCAACCCTGGGCTGGTCGTGTTCACGCTCGTCAACGTCGCCGCGCGCCGCATGCTGGAGGACCGGTGCCGCGATATGGGGCTGCCCGCCGTCGCGCCGCTCGATACCGTCACGGACGCGCTGTCCGGGCTGCTCGGCCAGGCGGCCAAGGCGCGCCCCGGCCGCCAGCACGCGCTCGACGCCGCCTATTTCGCGCGCGTCGACGCGATCCAGTACACGATCGCGCACGACGACGGCATCAACGCGGACGAATGGGAGGAAGCCGACATCGTCCTCGCCGGCGTCTCGCGCTCGTCCAAGACGCCGACCGCCATCTATCTCGCCAATCGCGGCTACAAGGTCGCCAACATGCCCGTGGTGGTCGAAAGCCCGCCGCCGCCCGCGCTGTTCGGGCTGGTCGGGCCGCTGGTCGTCGGGCTCACCACCGGCGTCGATCGGCTGATCCAGATTCGCCGTAACCGCCTCCTGTCGCTCAGCCAGGAGGGCGACACCGCCTATATCGAGCTGGACGCGGTACGGCGCGAGCTCGCCTATGCCCGGCGCCTGTTCGCCGACCATGGCTGGCCCGTGATCGACGTCACCCGCCGCTCGATCGAGGAGACCGCCGCCGCGATCATCGCCCTGTTCCAGCAACGCCGCGACGCGACCGCATGACCCTGATCCTCGCCTCCGGCAGCGCCTCGCGCCGCGCGATGCTCGACGCCGCCGGCGTTCCCCATGCCGCCGAGCGCCCGCTAGTCGACGAGGAGGCCGCCAAGGCGTCGCTCGCGCATCTGACCCCGCGCGACCTCGCCGACGCGCTCGCCGAGCTGAAGGCGCTCAAGGTCTCCGCCGCCCGGCCCGAGGCACTGGTGCTCGGCGGCGACTCG
>NZ_CAHJWX010000170.1 GCF_903643065.1 Sphingomonas bacterium
CTCGCCTGTGGCGAGCGGGCCCCTCCCCTCTCCCAAAGGGAGAGGGGGTCAATCATCGGTCGGCCCCGCATAGGCACGCGCCTCCCAGCGGCGGGGAGGAGGCAGGAAGCTTCAGTCACGAACGCGACGTCCGAGCACGCCGCAGCAGCACGCCGGCCACGATCATCCCAATCCCGCCGCCCAACCAGAGCGGCAGGAGCGGACCCGTCGCGAGATCGATGCTGACCCCCGTCGTGTACATCCGATGCATCCAGACAAGGAGGAGCACGGGGCCGGCCAAGACCAGCACACCCGCCGCGATCAGCGCGCTAGCCGCCGTTCTCCATCTAGTCATCGCTCGGCCCCACATAGACCCGCGCCGCCGCGCTCAGCGTCTCGATACAATGCGCGACCTCGTCCTCGCCGATCGTCAGTGGCGGCAGCAGCCGCACGACGTTGTCGCCCGCCGACACGGTCAGCAGCTGGTGCTCGTCGCGCAGGAAGCCGACGAAGCGGCGCGCGTCGCTCCGGAGCTTCAGCCCCAGCATCAGCCCGCGCCCGCGCACCTCGGCGAACAGGTGATCGTGATTGGGGATCATCTGTTCCAGCCCGCCGCGCAGCCGCTCGCCCATCGCGCGGACATGCTCGAAGAAGCCGGGCGCCTCCATCACGTCCAGCACCGCGTCCGCCGCCGCCATCGCCAGCGGATTGCCGCCATAGGTGGAGCCATGCGTGCCCGCGACCATGCCCTTCGCCGCGCGCTCGGTGGCGAGGCAGGCGCCCAGCGGAAAGCCGCCGCCGATGCCCTTGGCCACCGCCATGACGTCGGGCGCGATGCCCACCTGCTCGTGGTAGAAGAAGGTGCCGGAGCGGCCATAGCCACACTGTACCTCGTCCAGCACCAGCATCAGCCCGTGCTCATCGCACGCCGCGCGCAAGCCCCGCAGAAACGCGTCGGTGCCCACCGACACGCCGCCCTCGCCCTGGATCGGCTCGACCAGGAAACCCGCGGTGTCGTCGTCGATCAGTGCCAGCGCCGCGCCGAGGTCGTTGAACGGCGCATAGGCGAAGCCGGGCAGCAGCGGCTCGAACCCGTCGCGCATCTTGGCTTGGTTGGTCGCGGAGATCGCGCCCAGCGTGCGGCCGTGAAAGGCGTTGGCGAAGCAGATCAGCTTGTGCCGGCGCGGGTTGCCCTCGGCATGGTGGAAGCGCCGCGCGGTCTTGATCGCGCATTCCACCGCCTCGGCGCCCGAATTGGTGAAGAACACCGTGTCGGCGAAGGTCCGGGCGACCAGCCGCTGCGCCATCCGCTCCTGGTGCGGGCTGCCGTACAGGTTGGACACGTGCATCAGCGTCGCGGCCTGGGTGGCGATCGCCTCGGCCAGCTTGGGATGACCGTGGCCCAGCGCGTTGACCGCGATGCCGCCCGCCATGTCGAGATAGCGCGTGCCGTCCTCGCCCCACAGCCAGCAGCCCTCGCCACGCACCGGCCTGACCCCGCTACGGGGGTAGACGGGCATGAGGGCGGTGATGGCCACGGCGGCGGCTCCCAACGGAAAAGGGCGGCCCGGAAGGGACCGCCCGGCCAGGGGCTTACCGGAGCCGGCGGGCCGGCGTCAATGCGATCACGAACTTGTCCCGCCGCGCCAGCGGCTTAGAAGCATCGGTGGGGCGATCAGCATGACCCGATGGAGTGTTGGGCGCAACGCCGGGCTGACTGACCGGCGAAGTGATCGCCGTATCTTATTCGTCGCAAGATCATACCATGACTAGGCCAGTGGCTTCATTTCATGGCCATCGAGTCGACATGCCGGCGATGGAGGGCATCAATGTCCGATCTACTGTATACACCCAATTCGCCGCAGGTCAGTTCCGTCGATGATTATGACGCGTACAACCGGGCGCTGGAGACGATCAAGTCGGACGTGACCGTGGCCGCCTTGCACGGCGCCTGGGACGGAACGCTGCGCGGACTTTATACACAAGCGATCATGCAAATGTCGGCCGAGTTGGAGATGCAGGCGAATGCCGGCCTCATCACCTGGGCCGATGCGGCGCGCGAGGCGAACAGGGCGCGCAACGAGATCCTGATGGCGACACGCGGCCGCAACACGCCGGTCGGGCGCGCGTTCTCCCAAGCGCTCAAGGAAGAAGGGAAAACCCTCAATCGGATGATCGCCGAGAAGACGATCCAGCTGAAGGGACCGGGCTCCGAATTCGGCAAGCTCACCGCCGCCGAGCAGGAGCTGGTCTTCGCCAAGGTGGTCCAATCCGCCGGCAAGTCGCGCGGGAGCGTGAACCGGGGCATGCTGTGGGCGTCGCGCGGCGGCAAGGCCATCCTCATCCTGTCCGTCGCCATCTCCGTCTACGTCGTGCTCACCGCCGACGACAAGGTCGCGGCGGCGAAACGGGAGGTGGCGGTGACCGGCGCCGGGATTGCCGGCGGCATCGCGGCGGGCGCGCTGGCGGGGCTGATGTGCGGACCGGGCGCGCCGGTCTGCGTGACGCTGGGCGCCTTTGCCGGCGGAACGCTGGCCGCCATCGGCGTCGATCTCGTCTTCTTCTGATCGATCACGGACGAGGCAGGATGAGGCTCCTCCCCGCCGGGTCCGTCCGGCTCGATCTGGAGCGACCCTGGTCGATCTCTGGCGGTCCGACCAGCCGGCTGGTGCGTGACGGACGCCGCACCGATTGCGTCGTCGACGGCGAGGTGTTGCAGGCGGCGATCGGCTGGGGCGGACGACTGGTCCTGCTGAACACTGACGGCATCGACTATGAGGACGCGCTCCACATCTATCTGATCGACCGCGACGACCAGGTGCTTGATCGAGCCAGCCTGTCGGCCGCCTACTCGACCGGCACGTTCGACCAGCTCGAACTGCTGGCGCCCGACAAGATCCGGTTCCGCTTCTTCAACCAGAAACGGTGGGTGATCGAGCTGTTCGACAAGGCGCGAGTCGCCTTGCCCTGGTCGGAGCCGCAAGGGGTCCATCGACCCTTCGGGCTGAGCCGCCGTTTCCGGGTGTCGGCGCATTCGCTTGATCGACCGGGCGAGCCCGGTGGCTGAACGCGGTCAGGCGTCGATCGCCTCCCCATCCAGCCGCGCCGCGTTCTCTTGGATGAAGGCGAAACGGTGCGCCGGGTTGGTGCCCATCAGGCGTTCGACCAGGTCCTTGACCACCGCCCGCTCCTCATATTCCTGCGGCAGCGTGACGCGCAGCAGGCTGCGGGTGCGCGGGTCCATGGTGGTCTCGCGCAGCTGCAGGGGGTTCATCTCGCCCAGCCCCTTGAAGCGCGCGATGTCGACCGTCTTGCCCTTGAACGCGGTGCGCTCCAGCTCCGCGCGGTGCGCGTCGTCGCGCGCGTAGAGCGATCGGGCGCCGCTGGTCAGCCGGTAGAGCGGCGGTTGCGCCAGGAACAGGTGGCCGGAGCGGACCAGGTCCGGCATCTCCAGGAAGAACAGCGCCATCAGCAGCGTCGCGATATGGGCGCCGTCGACATCGGCGTCGGTCATGATCACGACGCGCTCATAGCGCAGCGCGCCCTCGTCCCAGGTCTTGCGGGTGCCGCAGCCGAGCGCCTGGACGAGGTCAGCGATCTCCTGGTTCGCCATCACCTTGGCGGCGGTGGCGGACGCGACGTTGAGGATCTTGCCGCGGATCGGCAGGATCGCCTGCGTCTTGCGATCGCGCGCCTGCTTGGCGGAGCCACCGGCGCTGTCGCCCTCGACGATGAACAGCTCCGTCCCCTCCGGCGCGTCCGACGAGCAGTCGGTGAGCTTGCCCGGCAGCCGCAGCTTGCGCCCGCCGGTCGCGGTCTTGCGCTTGACCTCGCGATCCTGCTTGCGGCGCAGGCGGTCCTCCATCCGCTCGATGCAATAGCCGAGCAGCGCGCGGCCGCGGTCCATGCTGGCGGCGAGCCAATGGTCGAAATGGTCGCGCATCGCCTTGTCGACCAGCGCGGCCGCCTCGGGCGAGGTCAGCCGGTCCTTGGTCTGCGACTGGAACTGGGGCTCGCGGATGAAGACGGACAGGATCAGCTCGGACGCCAGCACGACGTCTTCCGCCGCCAGCTCCTTGGCGCGCTTTTCCTTCACCAGCTCGCCGAACGCGCGCAGCCCCCGCACCAGCGCCTGGCGCAGCCCCTGTTCGTGCGTGCCGCCGTCGGGCGTGGGGATGGTGTTGCAATACCAGGAGAAGCTGCCGTCGCTCCATAACGGCCAGGCGACCGCCCATTCGACCCTGCCCTGCCCGTTCGGGAAATCCTGGCGCCCGGCGAAGAACTCCGCCGTCGCGCCCTCGCGCGCGCCCAGCTGCTCGCGCAGATGATCGGACAGCCCGCCGGGAAACTGGAACACCGCTTCCGCCGGCACCTCGCCGCCCGCCAGCTCGGGCGCGCAGCGCCAGCGGATCTCGACGCCGGCGAACAGATACGCCTTGGACCGCGCGAGCCGGTACAGCCGCTCGGGCCGGAAGCGCAGCTCGGGGCCGAAGATCTGCGTGTCGGGCACGAACGACACGCTCGTGCCGCGCCGGTTGGGCGCGCTGCCCACCTGTTCCAGCGGGCCCAGCGTCTCGCCCCGGCTGAACCGCTGTCGGTACAGCTGCCGGTCGCGCGCCACCTCCACCACCGTCTCGCTCGACAGCGCGTTGACCACCGACACGCCGACGCCGTGCAGCCCGCCGCTCGTCGCATAGGCCTTGCCCGCGAACTTGCCGCCCGAGTGCAGCATCGACAGGATCACCTCCAGCGCGCTCTTGTTCGGGAATTTGGGATGCGGGTCGACGGGCATGCCGCGCCCGTTGTCGACGATCGTCAGCCGGTTGCCGGGCTCCAGCACCACCTCGATCCGGGTCGCGTGGCCGGCGACCGCCTCGTCCATCGCGTTGTCGAGCACTTCGGCGGCGAGGTGGTGCAGCGCGCGCTCGTCCGTGCCGCCGACATACATGCCGGGGCGGCGGCGGACGGGCTCCAGCCCTTCGAGGACCTCGATCGAGGAAGCGTCATAGGCGTTGGGATCGGACGGCGGGGCGGCGAACAGATCGTCGGGCATGGAGAACGTATAAGGCACAAGCACGGCCCGCGCCATGCCGGCGCGGCGACCGTCCTGCTACTTCAGCCGCAGCGGCAGGCCGGCGACCATCAGGTCGACCCGCGCCACCGCGGCGGCGACGCGCTGGTTGACGATCCCGGCCGCGTCGCGAAACGCGCGGGCGAGCGCGTTGTCCGGGACGATGCCAGCGCCTACCTCGTTGGTGACCAGGATCAGCTGGGCGGCCGCCGCCGCGAGCACGGCGACCAGCGCGTCGGTCGCGGCGGGGATGTCGCGATCCGCCAGCAGCAGGTTGGAGGTCCACAGCGTCAGGCAGTCGACCAGGATCGTCGTGCCGGCGCGGTCGGCGGCGGCGATCGCGCCGGCCAGCTCCAGCGGCGCCTCCCGCGTCGTCCAGCCCTCGCCCCGATCGGCGCGGTGCCGCGCGATCCGCGCCGTCATCTCGTCGTCGAACGCCTGCGCGGTGGCGATGAAGACCAGTTGCCCGCCCG
>NZ_CAHJWX010000171.1 GCF_903643065.1 Sphingomonas bacterium
GACCCGAGCCTCGCGCGCGACCGGCACCGGCGTGACGCGGGCCACGGCCGGCGCGGTCAGCAACACCCGCGCGGACCCGCTCACGCCCGATAGCGCGGACAGCAGGGCCGACAGGATGAGCAGCAGGTTCACGCCGGACCACATAAGTGATGCAGGTCGCATCGTCCAGCGCATGGCCAGGCGCCTGCCCACCGCCCCCCTGCTCATGGAACGCCGCCCTCGCCTCGCCCGTTCATCGGCTTCAAGGAGTATTATGATGGCCGAGAACCCCCGCACCACCAGCGCACGCGATCATGACGACACCGACCTGATCGAGGGCATGGATCCAGAGGTCGGCGCGGTCGCCGGCTCGTCGGGCGGCAAGCTGCAGCGCGATGTCGGCAGCCAGGCGGACCTGACCCGCGCGGTGGCCGATCCCGAGGCCGATACGCCCGTCACCAAGGCGGACGACATGGCGAACAACCAGAGCTACCCCGCCGACCGGCGTTGACGCGGGCGTCGCCGCGCGGGAGGGTGTCGCGATGGACGACACCCCCACCCGCAACATCGCGCTGCTGATCGATGCCGACAACGCGTCGCACAACGCGATCGACCCCGTCCTGACCGTGCTGGCCGAGCTCGGCGCCGTCAACATCAAGCGCGCCTACGGCAATTGGACCAAGCCCGGCCTCAAGGGCTGGCAGGACATGACGATGCGCCACGGCATCGAGCCGCAGCAGCAATTCGACCTGACCAAGGGCAAGAACGCGACGGACATGAAGATGACGATCGACGCGATGGACCTGCTGTTCCGGGGCCGCGTGGAGGGGTTCGGGATCATGTCGTCGGATTCGGACTTCATGCCGCTCGCGATGCGGCTGCGGCAGGACGGGCTGCCGGTCTACGGCTTCGGCCGCGCGACCACGCCTGAGGGCTTCCGCCAGGCCTGCACGCGCTTCATCGACGTCGACGTGCTGGTCGCCAATCCGGATGGGGTGCCCGTCGAGCAGGCCTTGCCACCGGCGATCGGCGCGCCGCGCGACAAGCCGGCCAAGGTCGCCGTCGGCGAGGAACTGCTGAAGCTGCTGATCGACGCCTACGACGCCACCAAGCGCGACGAGCGCGGCTTCGTGAGCCTCTCCGCGATGGGCCAGCTCGCCGCCAACCGCTCCAGCTTCGACGCGCGCAACTATGGCTACAAGCGGCTAGCCGACCTGATCGAGGCGGTGCCCAATTTCCAGACCGAGCGGCGCGAAGGCGGGCGGCAATATGTCAAGCGGCTACGATAAGGAGGAAGATGGCGTCATGAGTGTCCAGGACCGTCCTCCCCCCGGCAAGTACAAGCTGACCGTCGCCGACTTCCTGATGCTCGACGAGACGGGCGTGTTCGGCACGACGCGCACCGAGTTGCTCGACGGGGACATCATCATCATGAACTCCGAATATCGTCCCCATGCTCGCATCGCGGAGGAAGTCCGTTACCTGATGCGGCGACGGCTGGAAGAGCTGGGCAGCGACTTGCGGCCGCTCAGTGCCAGCACGGCCTTGTCCGAGCACGACGTCCCCCTTCCGGACGTTGTGCTGACGCGCGAAGCAAGGGGCGAGGGGACGATCCCGCTCGCCTCCGTTCAGCTGGTGGTGGAGGTGTCCTCCACGACACTGCACCGCGACACCGGGTTGAAAGCCACGATGTACGCACGCGCCGGAGTGCCTGAATATTGGGTCGTCGACGTGAGCGGTCAGGTCGTTCGCCAGTTCTGGTCGCCGCAGGGTGATCGGTATCTGGTTTCGGCCGAGGCGACGTTTGGCGCCGACATCGTTGCAACGACCATTCCCGGCCTGACTATCAGCACCAGCGCCTTCTGACTTGGCGCGGGCCGACCGCCTCCCCCTCGCCCGCCCGATACGTCAGCGCCCGGAGGAGTCGGCCGGATCGGCACCGCCTGTTACCGCGTCAGCCTCTTGTACGCCAGCCGCGTCGGCCGGTCGGCGGCGTCGCCTAGCCGGCGCCGCTTGTCCTCCTCATAAGCCTCGAAATTGCCCTCGAACCACTCGACATGGCTGTCGCCCTCGAAGGCCAGGATATGCGTCGCGAGCCGATCGAGGAAGAACCGATCGTGGCTGATCACCACCGCGCAGCCGGCGAAGCTCTCCAGCGCCTCCTCCAGCGCGCGCAGCGTCTCGACATCCAGATCGTTGGTCGGCTCGTCCAGCAACAGGACGTTGCCGCCTTCCTTGAGCATCTTGGCCATGTGGACGCGATTGCGCTCGCCGCCGGATAGCTGGCCGACCTTCTTCTGCTGGTCGGGTCCGCGGAAGTTGAACGCGCCGACATAGGCGCGCGTCCCCAGCTCCTGCTTGCCGAACCGGAACACCTCCAACTCGTCGCTGATCTCCTGCCAGACGTTCTTGTTGGGATCGAGGTGATCGCGCGACTGGTCGACATAGCCGAGCCGCACCGTGGAGCCGACATCGATCGAGCCGTCGTCCGGCTGCTCCTGACCGGTGATGAGCTTGAACAGCGTCGACTTGCCGGCGCCGTTGGGCCCGATCACGCCGACGATGCCGCCCGGTGGCAAGGTGAAGTCGAGCCCGTCGAACAGCAGCTTGTCGCCATAGGCCTTGGTCAGCCCCTTGGCCTCGATCACCTTGCCGCCCAGCCGTTCGGGCAACTGGATCAGGATCGCGGCCTTTCCCGCGATCCGGTTCTCCTGCGCCTCGACCAGCTGCTCGAAATTGCGGATGCGGGCCTTGGACTTGGTCTGCCGCGCCTTGGGGGTCTGCCGCATCCAGGCGAGTTCGTCGGCGATCGCGCGCTGCTTGCCCGCCTCCTCGCGCTCTTCCTGCTCCAGTCGCTTGGACTTCTTTTCCAGATAGCCCGAATAGTTCGATTCGTACGTGTAGTAACGGCCACGATCGAGTTCGAGCACCCAGTTCACGACATTGTCGAGGAAGTAGCGATCATGGGTGACGAGAATGACGTTGCCCGTATAGTCCTTGAGGAAGTTCTCCAGCCAGCTGACGCTCTCCGCGTCGAGATGGTTGGTCGGCTCGTCCAGCAACAGGATATCGGGCTTTTCCAGCAACAGCCGCACCAGCGCGACGCGCCGCTTCTCGCCGCCGGACAGGTTGGTCACCGGGCTGTCCGAGGGCGGGCAGCGCATCGCCTCCATCGCCTGCTCCAGCTGACTGTCGAGCGACCAGCCGTCGGCGGCGTCGATCTTCTCCTGGAGGACGCCCATCTCCTCCATCAGCGCATCGAAATCGGTATCGTCCTGCGGATCGCCCATCTCCGCCGAGATCGCGTTGAACCGCTCGATCATGCCCACCACCGGGCCGGCGCCGAGGCGCACGTTCTCTATCACCGTCCTGGTCTGGTCGAGCTGGGGCTCCTGCGGCAGATAGCCGACGCGGATGCCATCGGCGGCCCAGGCCTCGCCGACATAGTCGGTGTCGATGCCGCCCATGATCTTCATCAGCGTGGATTTGCCCGAGCCGTTCGGGCCGATGATCGCGATCTTCGCGCTGGGGATGAACTGAAGGTTGATGTTGTTGAGCACGGGCTTGTTCGCGCCCGGGAAGGTCTTGGTCAGGCCCTTCATCACATACGTGTACTGGACGGCCATGGCGGTCGCTGGTGCTCCAACTCGTGCTGCGGTGTTGGGCCGATGTAGGCGTCGGCGAAAGCGTTGGCAACGCGGAGGACCCGCGCCCGAGTCGACCCGCACCGCGCCCAGAGTTCGGCGGATCGGATAACGAAATAGGGCGAGAATGTGGCTTTCTGTTATCCCACCACCTAGTTGGGAATTGACGATCGCTGGCGTCTTCGTCATGCATCGACCCAGCGGGCGGCTCGGGGGCCCTCCGCCTTGATGCGATGGAGCACCATATGAAGAAGTTCGCGATTGCCGCCGTCGCTGCGGCGGGCCTGCTCACGCTGGGTGCGTGCGGCCACAAGAATGACGCCAGCGCCAACCTGGAGGCGGCCGCCGACAACCTCGACGCCGCGGCCGACAACGCCACGACCGACAACGGCCAGGCCCTTATCCAGAACGAGGCGGACAACATGCACGCGATGGCGGACAACGCCGCTGACGCGGACAAGAACGGCTCGACCGACAACAGCGCGACCGCGGCGAATGTCGCGATCGGCAACGCGATCGGCAAGTAAGCCGACGCCGGCCGGATGGCCAGCGGATCGACAGGCCGGTTCCGGGCATGGCTCGGGGCCGGCCTTTCGGATGGGGATCGAAACCGATGATCAGAGGCGTCATTCTCGCGATCGTCACGCTGCTGCCGCTCGCCGCTTGTGGCCGGACACCGGCCGAGACCTCGATCGACAACAACGCCGCCGCGATCGAGGCGAGCCTGCGCAACGAAGCGGACCAGATGGAGGCGATGGCGAACAACGCCGCCGACGCGAACGTCGCCGCCGCCTTTGCGAACACCGCCGACCAGCTGGACGAGGCGAAAGACAATGTCGCGGACGCGGCGACCGATGCGAGACACAATCTGACGAGATAGACGGCGGCGCGGGTGGGCCCGGCAGGACTCGAACCCGCAACCAAGCCGTTATGAGCGGCCAGCTCTAACCATTGAGCTACAGGCCCCACCGCCACGCGACGAACCGCGCGGCCTTGCCGCGACGGACCCGCACAGGCAAATGGTCGGGGAGACAGGATTCGAACCTGCGACCCCCTGGTCCCAAACCAGGTGCGCTACCAGCCTGCGCCACTCCCCGGCCAGTGAGCCGTGGGTAGTCGAGCGGATCGCCGCGCGCAACCGGGACGGTCTAGCGTTCGATGCCCGCCAGGTCGGTCATCACCGTCCAGTGAAGCGGTTGCGCGAACACGACGCCCAGCTCGCCCTCCCCCGCCCAGACGACGGTCACCGCGCGCGGCGCGAGGTCACCGATCGCGAGCACCAGGTGATCACCGCGCCAGCCCCGCGCGCGGGTGCGCAGTCGGCAGCCCGCCTGCGACAGATCGGTGACCGTCGCGGCGACGCGACCGAGCGCGGTCGAGAGCAGCGCGGCGTCCACCCTGGCGGACACGCGCTGAAAGCCGCGTCGCTCCTTCGACGCGTCCCGCCAATCCGAATCGGCCTCGTTCATAATGCGAGCCTGCGCGCCGTTGATGAAGCGCTTGCTCCCGATCCTGGTGAACACCGTGCCAATCAAGCCAGTGACGACCCGCAACGCACGCCATGCGATCGTCTACCGCGACACCTGATCGCCGTTCGGCCGCACATACGCGCCGCCGCCCGTTAGTGCCCGGCTTGCGCCATCTCATCGAGCGCTAGCGGTAACCGCAGGGTCAAGCGATCGGGCTCGATCGCGAACCGGCCGCCCAGCGCCGCCGCGATGTCGCCGAACAGCTTGAGCGAGAAGCCAAGCCCGAGCAGCGGCCCTTCCTCCGTCGGCTCGGGCACGATCGACAGCAGCCGGTCCTGCCCGGCCGGCGCGAGCCCGCGCGG
>NZ_CAHJWX010000172.1 GCF_903643065.1 Sphingomonas bacterium
GATGAACCCGAAGAACACCATCGGTCGCGTCGGCTCGAAGCACGCCGACGCCGCCGCCCCGACCGACACCACCACCAGCCACGCAGGTGAGGCATGATCGACGACAACCGCCAGTCGCTCGCCGACCTCGGTGCGCTCCAGACCGAGGCGGGCGTCACCCGCGAGCACGACGGCGTTTCGGCCGCGCCGCTGCGCGAGCAGCAGATCGACGCGCAGGGCCGCGCCTATGCCACCGGCAAGCGCAAGAACGCGATCGCGCGGGTGTGGATCAGGCCGGGGTCGGGCAAGATCGTCGTCAACGGTCGCGATCAGACCGAGTATTTCGCGCGGCCGACGCTGCGGCTCGTCATCAACCAGCCGTTCGACGTCGCCGAGCGCCGCGACCAGTACGACGTGATCGCAACCGTCAAGGGCGGCGGCCTGTCGGGCCAGGCCGGCGCGGTCAAGCACGGCATCAGCCAGGCGCTGACCCGCTTCGAGCCGGCGCTCCGCCCGGTCGTCAAGCACGCCGGCTTCCTGACGCGCGACCCCCGCGTCGTCGAGCGGAAGAAGTACGGCAAGGCGAAGGCGCGGAAAAGCTTCCAGTTCAGCAAGCGGTAATGCGGCGAAGCTAACGCTGAAAACGTCCTTCGCGTTTTCCGCGTTAGTGCTGACTCGCGGCGGGCCGGCCTGGCGGGCGGCGGAGCCTTGGCCGCCGAACCCGTCCGAAGCTCGGCGACCGCCATGCGGCGTCGGTGTGGTGGTTAGCGGCTGTTCCGGTGGAGGGTCTTTTCGATCAGCCAGAAGTGCAGAAGCTGGATGACAAGAACCGTGATCCCGATCCCGATGAGCGCCGGAAGAATCAGGCCTGCCTGACCGGGCCGGGTCCGCCCATTGAGGGACAGAATAATCATGCTGACGAATATGGAAATGGCCAATGCCGGGACCAGCGCAAGGGCTATGGGACGCGGGGCGTACCAAGTAACTTCCCCGGTGAACCACCATTGCATTGGCAGTCGATCTTCACACTGAAATCGTGCATTTTCCTTTAGCGCGAGACCACAGATAACCAAGCTAAAAAGAAGGGTAATGACAATCATGATCATGAGCTGAACTTCGGGAAATTCAGGATAGCATACAATGTGCTGACAAACATCACCGGATTGGTAACTTTCCGAACAAATATCTGGTCTGGAGCGAGACATGCCCGCCGTGCGCCGCAATATGTCGTGAAGTGGTGGAGAGCTGCCGGTCCGCTTTCGGGCAGGCAGATGGCGTAAGTGGACGTTTGTTCATGAAGCTCGCAATGGCAGCTACGCGCCTCAAGAGTTGCCGTTCAATAGGCTGATCTCTGATCCTAAAGCTGCCGCCGGAGTGTTCTAAGATGAAGTTTATTCTCGCCGTGTAGCGAACGCTGCTACCATTTCTCTAGCTGTGGTCGATCCGGCTTCCGCCAGAATGGCCAGGACCAAGGGCCCGCTAGCGCGAACATGATTGCTGAACCGCGATCCTCGCTATCGCGCGTTTCGCTTGAACGCGCGAGCGATCTTTCGCACATCTGGAGGGTGGCAGAAGAGGGGACCAGTATCGACACCGAGTCTGGCTCGAGCCCGGCATCGCGCGGTGCGGCCGGCGCCTATATCGAGGGCGAGCTCGGCGCGCTCTATCTGCTCGCGCTCCTGACCGGCAATAGGGGGCCGGGGCTGCCCAATGCGCGCGTCACGAGCGTGCGTTTCCAGGGCGTCGAGCAAGGTTTCAAGCTCGACGACTTCATCATTAACGGCATCGGCGCCAGAGGGGCTGCGCTGCTCGAAATCCAGTCGAAGCGCGACATCCAGTTTTCGCCAAAGGACGCGGTCTACAAGGACGTCGCCCATCAGATTGCCAGCAGCACGATCTGCGTCGTGCCGGCGGAGCGCCATCTGTTCGGGATCGCCACGCAGCGGACCAGCCGCAAGATTTCGGGGGCCTATCAGGATGTGCTGGGCTGGGCGCGCAGCGCCGAAACAGCGTACGAGTTCTTCACCCGGCTGGGCGCCAAGGGCGTGGCGAACGACGACATGCGCGTGTTCGTCGCGACGACGCGCGCGCATCTGGTCGCGGGCGGTGTCGCCGATGAGGATGAGGCGATCTGGCGGCGGCTCCGCCGGATGCTGATCCTCGAATTCGACTTCGAGGCAAGTGCGCCGATCGCGCGGACCTATGGTCTGGCGCTTGCGCGGATGGCGCTGGCCGACGAGCAGGTCGCACGCGCCGAGGCGCTGTGGAGCCGGCTGGTCGATCTCTCGATCCAGACGGGCACGCGAGGTGGCGAGATCGATGCAGCCGCGCTCAAGGCCAATCTCGCCGAGGCCGATTTTAAGCTTGCCGGTGAACGCGAGTACGGTCCGGCCCGCGCGCGGCTTGCCGAGCTCGCGCAAAACACGCTCGCGCAGATCGGGACGAGCGTCGCCAGCGTGACGCTGCCGCGGCTGGCGGCGGTGGCGACGCTCGACGAGGCGGCCGAGACGCAGCGCTTCATCGTCGTGCGCGGCGATACCGGTGTCGGCAAATCCTGGGTGTTGCGCCACTATGCCGAGCGCGTCGCTGCGCGCGCACCTATCGTCGTGCTCGACCGTGAGGCAACGCCGCCGGGCGGCTGGCTGTATCTGGCAAACGCACTCGGCATCGCAGGGTCGGCCGACGCCTTCCTGACCGATCTGGCGGCGAGCGGCGGGGCGTATCTCTTCATCGACGGCATCGACATGATCGACGATGCGGGACGGCAGCGCACGATCAGCGAATTGCTGCGGGCAGCTTGCGCCATCCCCGGCTTCACGGTGATCGCGACCGCGCGGCGGGCTGGCGCGAGCGACGGCATTCCCTGGCTCGACGCCGAAATCGCGACCGCGCTGGGCGGGCTGCACGCGGTCGAGGTTGGGGCGCTGTCGGACGAGGAAGTCGCGATCCTGATCGACCAGGCGCCAGAACTGCGCATGCTGCTCGACGCCAGTCATCCCGCAGCCCAGCTTGCGCGCAACCTCTACCGTCTGTCGCGCCTGCTCCGCGAACCGGGCGCGGCATCGGTGCGGACCGAAGCCGAGCTCGCGCAGCTGTGGTGGACCGGTGCCGATGGCGCGCCCGCGGCCGACGTGCGGGCGGCACAGCGTATCGTCGAGGCGCTGGCGACCGCCGCGCTCAAGGGCGAGGCCGAGATCGACCTCGCCGAGGATTCGCCGGCCCGCGATCATCTGCTGGCTGCGCAGTCGCTCCGCGAGGTCCGGCGCGACCGGCTCGATTTCTATCACGACGTGCTGCGCGACTGGGCGATCGGGAACTATCTCGCCGAAGACCCGTCCCGCCTCGCCGGCGTCGACCTGAGCAGGCCCGTGTCGCCGCGCGTCGCCCGCGGCGTGGAGATCGCCGCGCGGCTAGTGCTCGAGACGGGCAAGGATGCGAGCCTCTGGCTCGATCTGCTCGCGCATCTCTCGCCGCCCAGCGCCCACGGGTCGTGGCGTCGCCAGGCGATCCTCGCGCTGGTCCGATCCGAAGTCGCAATGGACGTGCTCGATAAGGCGAGCACGTCGCTCCTCGGCGAGGGCGGGGCGCTCCTCGCCGAACTCTCCACGACGATCGTGGCGGTCGAGACGCAAGCGGCGGCCGACATCATAACTCTGTCCGACGGATCGAAGGTCGACCTGCCGCGCTCGTACCGAACCGATGTAACGGGATCGTCGGTCCTGGTGCTGCGCTGGGCGCTCGGCCACGCCGCCGAGATGCCAATGTCCGCGATCGGCCCGGTGGTTAAGCTGGTCGAGGTCCAGACCTTCTTCCTCAAGATGCTTCCCTCGCTCGCCGAGCGAACCGCCCGGCTGCTGTTCGACTGGCTGTGCCAGCTCGATCTGCGCGACACGCCGGTTACCATCCCGGGCATGGACGGTCGCGCGCGCGGGGCGAGCGATGCGCGGCGGCAGACGATCGACAAGCTCCGGCTCATGGCGATGCTGCTCGGGTCGTTCGCGCCGGACGCACTCAAGGCCTATCTCACTGCGGTCACGAGCGACGGCGACCATCACAAGATGAAGGATCTGCGCCAATTCTCTAGCGTGATCGCGCCGGTCGCGCCGGCCGAGCTCGCGGCGATGGTCAAGGCGAGCCTGATCGAGAAGAAGGACAATCGGCGCGGGCGGGACCGGGCGATGGAGCGCGCTTTCAGCTTTGCCGACAGCGACTATCTGCCGCCGTCGCCCGCGCAACCACCGTTTCTCGACCTCCTGAACGCCGCGCCGGCTGAAGGACTGGCGCTGATCCGGGCACTGGTCGAGGAGGCGATCGCGTTTCGCACCGACGGGCGCGAGCCCGGCGACGATGGTATCGCAGTCGACTTTGGCGAGGGGCCGCGCTTCTTCCCCTGGGCCTGGAGCTATGGCTGGTCGCGGGGCCGCGGCAATGAATATGCGGCCGCCTCCGGGCTTTTGGCGCTGGAGGCGTGGAGCCAGAAGCGGCTCGATGACGGCGATCCGGTCGAGGCGGTGTTGGCCGACATTCTCGGACCTGAGGGGAGCGCCGCAGCCTATCTGCTAATCGCGATCGATGTTCTCCTATCGCATGGAACGATCGCGCGCGTGCCGCTCGCGCCGTTCCTCGCCAGCCCGCAGCTGCTCGCCGACGATCGCACCCGGCAGATCCATGATCAGATGGGGTCGGGGCTCGACACGTTTGGGCTGAAGGAAGAGCCGAAGGGTCCGGTGCGCATGGCCGATCTTCGAGCACGCCCCTCGCGCGGCTATTCGCTGGTCGACACCCTGCCGAATTTCCTTGCCGATGAGCCGGTCGGCAACGGGTTGCGGACAGCGCTCGCGGCCGCGGTCGAGACGCTTGAGCCTTTTGGCGCGCACGCGACGTTGAGCGACCCGGAGCTGGCCGGACGGAACGCGCTCAACCTCCTTACCCGGGCGAACTGGTTCGAGCGGGACGACGGCAATCTCGAATATCGCTCGCCGCCGGACGAGGCCGCGCATTTCGCGGCGCTCGAAGCCAAGCGCGACGTGTCGGTCCAGGCAAGCGGCATGGAAGCGCGCATTTCGATGGCCGCCGAGGGCGGCGACTACGCGACTGCCGATACCGCGCGCGACGCGGTCGCCTATGCCGAGGGCGGCGTGCCCAATGGCAGCGATACCGACGTGCTCCAGTCACGCTCGACGCGGTTGATCACGACGGCGCTGCTGGTCGCGCGCGACGGCGACGAAGCGCTGCTCGCGGCGAACGAGCCCTGGGTCCGGCAAGTGATCGCCATCGCGCTTGAGGAGAAATCCGATCGCGGCGGCGGCTCGCACGACACGCTGCGCTACAACCGCCCGGCGATTGCGATCCTGGCGCTGATCCATCTCTGGGCGCGGCAGGGCCAGACCGCCGACCGCGACGCGCTGGTCGCGCTGGCGACACGACAGGACCGGGCGCCGGCCCCCGCGGTTGCGGCAGCGGTCCAGC
>NZ_CAHJWX010000173.1 GCF_903643065.1 Sphingomonas bacterium
CGACCCGACCGGCGCCCGCGCGGCCGGTGGCGGTGACGCTGCACCGGTTCGATCTGGCGCCGGGGTGCGACGCGACGTTTCGCGCGTGGATCGACTTCCTCCACGCGCGTCATCGCGACGCGGTGGCGACGCTGGGGCGCGAGCGGACCTATCTGGAGGCGATGTTCACCGCGCCAGACGAGCCGGGGCGGCTGTACTGGCTCACCGTGCAGGGCGCGGGCGGCGCGGCGGTGGACAGCTCGACGCTTGACCTCGATCGCCGGCACCAGGCGTTCATGGACGCGGTGCTCGCCAAGGGGTCGCATCGCCGGCTGGTGACGGAAAACGTTCTCGCGCCGGATTTCATTGTGCGGGCGGTCAGGGAGCAGCAGGGGAGGGTGGAGCGGTAGCGGTTGACCCGAGCAAAGCCTGGGTCGTCGGACGGGTTCGCCTCTGGCGACCCGCAGGCCGCGCTGGCGCGTCTCGCGCGCTGCTTCGCTGCTCGCGTGTGCGCTGGCGCGCCCGGCTGGACTCGAACCAGCGACCACGAGCTTAGAAGGCACGTGCTCTATCCATCTGAGCTACGGGCGCGCGCGGAGCGGGGCATAGCGCCGATTGCCCTGGCGGGGAACGACGATATGGTCGGGCGATGAGCAAGCCCGTGGCGGTGACGGCGGACGCGATCGCCGGGCGGACGTTCCGCTATTACGATCTGGTGATGGCGGCGTTCGTGGTCGTGCTGTTGTTGTCCAACGTCATCGGCGCGGAGAAGCGATCGGTGATCCCGCTGCCGGCGATCGGGCCGTGGCCGTTCGGCGCGGGGATCCTGTTCTTCCCCATCTCCTACGTGATCGACGACGTGCTGACCGAGGTCTATGGCTACGCGCGCACCCGGCGGGTGATCTGGACGGGGTTCGCCGCGCTCGCCTTCATGGCGGTGATGGAATGGACGGTGGTGCGGCTGCCGGTCGCGCCGGGCTGGACCGGGCAGGCGGCGTACGAGCGCGTGTTCGGCGCGGGCTGGCGGATCATCGGCGCGTCGCTGATCGCCTTTTGGGTCGGCGGGCTGCTGACGTCGGTGGCGCTCGCGCGGCTCAAGCTGCTCACCGACGGCCGCTGGCTGTGGACGCGCACGATCGGCTCGACCGTGGTGGGGCAGGCGGCGGACAGCCTGCTCTTCTACCCGCTCGCCTTTTACGGCCTGCCCGACTGGCCGGCGTCGGCGCTGGGCGCGACGATGCTGTCGCAATACGTCCTCAAGGTCGGCTGGGAGACGGTGCTGACGCCGGTGACCTACGCGGTCGTCGGCTGGCTCAAGCGGGCGGAGGGGGTGGACGTGTTCGATCGGGGAACGGATTTCTCGCCGTTCGGGGCGCGGGTCTAGCCGATCGCGGCCAGCAGCCCCTCAAACAGGCGGCGGCCGTCCGTGCCGCCATGGGCCGCGTCGATCCGGCGTTCGGGGTGGGGCATCAGGCCCAGCACGTTGCCGGCGTCGTTGAGCAGGCCGGCGATGTCGCCCGCCGAGCCGTTGACGGGTTCGGCGTAGCGGAACGCGACCCGGCCCTCGCCCTCGACCCGCGCCAGCGTCTCGGCGTCGGCGACGTAGTTGCCGTCGTGGTGCGCGACGGGGACAGTGATCCGCTCGCCCTGCGCGTAGCCGCGCGTGAACGCGCTGTCGGCGGTGCCGACGGTCAGCGCGACATCGCGGCAGACGTAGTTCAGGCCGACGTTGCGGACCAGCGCGCCCGGCAGCAACCCCGCCTCCGTCAGGATCTGGAAACCGTTGCACACGCCCAGCACGGCGACGCCCCGGCTCGCCGCCTCCCGCACCGCGCGCATCACCGGCGCGCGCGCGGCGATCGCGCCCGAGCGCAGGTAATCGCCATAGGAGAAGCCGCCCGGCACGCAGATCAGGTCGGTGCCGGCGGGCAGCGCCGGGTCGGCATGCCAGACCATCGCCGGCGCGGTGCCCGACACCTGCCCGATCGCGACGGCGAGATCGCGGTCACAGTTCGAGCCGGGAAAGACGATCACCGCCGCCTTCATCCGACGCGCTCGACCCGGTAGTTCTCGATCACGGTGTTGGCGAGCAGCTGGGCGCACATCGCGTCGATTGTCGCGTCATCGGTGCCGTCGGCGACCTCCAGCTCGAACAGCTTGCCCGCGCGCACCTCGCCGACCCCGGCGAAACCGAGCGAGCCCAGCGCATGGCCGATCGCGCGGCCCTGCGGATCGAGCACGCCCGGCTTGAGCGTCACGACGATGCGGAGCTTCATGGGAGACCCTTTGGCAGCGGAAGGTCGCGCTATGGCCGGGGCGTCCCGCCATCGCAACGACTTGTTGCCGCTACCCTGCCCTAGCGGCCCCGGCGCTTGCGATGCGATTCGAGGTCCAGCACCGCCGTGTCGCCGCCCTCGGGCAGCAGCCCCAGCCGCCGCGCGACCTCCTGATAGGCCTCGACCTCTCCGCCCAGGTCACGGCGGAACCGGTCCTTGTCCAGCTTCTCGTTAGACTGCATATCCCACAGCCGGCAGCAATCGGGGCTGATCTCGTCGGCCAGGATGATCCGGCTCCAGTCATTGTCCCAGTGGCGGCCGAACTCCAGCTTGAAGTCGACCAGCCGGATGTTGACCCCCGCGAACAGCCCGCACAGGAAATCGTTCACGCGGATCGCCAGGTCCTGGATGTCGTGCATCTCCTCTTGGCTCGCCCAGCCGAACGCGGCGATATGCTCGTCGGAGATCATCGGATCGCCTAGCGCGTCGTCCTTGAGCGCGTATTCGATGATCGTGCGGGGTAGCTTGGTGCCCTCCTCGATCCCGAGCCGCTTGGACAGCGTGCCGGCGGCGACGTTGCGCACCATCACCTCGATCGGCACGATCTCGACCTGGCGGATCAGCTGCTCGCGCATGTTGAGGCGGCGGATGAAGTGGGTGGGGACGCCGATCAGGTCGAGCAACGTGAAGAGGTGCTCGGAGATGCGGTTGTTGAGCACGCCCTTGCCGTTGATCGTGCCCTTCTTCTGGTTGTTGAAGGCGGTGGCGTCGTCCTTGAAATACTGGATCAGCGTGCCGGGTTCGGGCCCCTCGTAGAGGATTTTGGCCTTGCCCTCGTAAATCTGTCGCCGGCGCGCCATGCTGGTCTCCTGATTGCCCGACCGGCCCGGTCGCGAAGGGCGGCGATATAGGCGCGGGGGGAGGGGGGCGCAATCAGCGCGAAGGCGCCAGGAGACGCGCCGTCAGCAGCGAGCGCATGTCGCGTCGCCCGTCGGCCACCAGCACCACCGTCACCACCTCGCCGTCGACACGATAGAAGACGCGATGATTGCCGGACACGAGCTGACGGTAAGCGTCCTCGTCAAACTCTTGTAGTTCCTTGGGCACCGCGCCGCGAAAAGGAAACTGTTCGAGGCTGTCGATCCGGTCGAGTAGTCTGACCAGAAAAGCGTCCGCGGCCTCTACCGAGTAATGTTGCTCCATGAAGTCAGTGATCGACGTCAGGTCGGCTTCGGCCGCCTCCTCGATCACCACCTGATAGCGGGGCGGCTCGCTCACGCCGCCTCCGCGCGACGCTCGCGCATCTGAGCGCGAAGCTCCTCGATAGCTTCTCGCGCGGGGCGAACCTTCCCGTGCTCGATATTGCGTTCGGCCAGCCGGAGGATCTTGAGCAGCGCTAAGGTCTCTTGCGTGCGCTCCCACTCATGAACGCCGACGACCACCGCCTTCGCCTCGCCGTTCTTGGTGATGACCAGCGGTTCACCGCCATCCTCAAGCTCGTCGATGATTCGGGCGGCGTTGGCCTTGACGTAGCTGATCGGCTTGACCTGAGTGGAAAGGCGCATGACTGGACTCCGGATCGTTCGCGAACCGAATATAGTCCGATCCGGCGCGACGTGCAATCAGGTCACCGCCGGCCGTGCCGTGAAACGCGGATCGCGCCAGGGCTCGCCGGCCAACACCTCCAGCAGGATCTCGCCCGCGCGCCAGACCTGCTCATGGGTGAGATAGAGCGGGGTCAGGCCGAGGCGTAGCAGGTCGGGGCCACGGAAGTCGCCGATCACGCCGGCGGCGATCAGCGCCTGCGACAAGGCGAGCGCGTGGGGGTGGCGGAAGCTGATGTGGCTCCCGCGCCGGGCCGGATCGCGCGGGGTGACGCATTCCAGGCCAGCCCGGTCGCCGGCGGCGGCGAGGATGTCGAACAGCGCGGCGCCCTTTGCCCACAACGCCGCCAGCGGCACGTCCGCCCAGGCGTCCAGCGCCGCCTCCAGCGCCGCGAGCCCGAGCACGGACGGCGTGCCGGTCAGCCAGCGCCGCATGCCCGGCGCGGGGGCATAGTCGTCGGCGAAGCCGAACGGCTCGGCATGACCCATCCAGCCCGACAGCGGATTGGAAAGCCGCTCCTGCCAGCGCGCCGCGACGTACAAAATGGCCGGCGCCCCCGGGCCGCCGTTCAGATATTTGTAGCCACAGCCGACGGCGAGGTCGGCGCCGGCGGCGGTCAGATCGAGTGGCACCGCGCCCGTCGAGTGGCTCAGGTCCCAGAGCACGGGCGCGCCGGCGGCGTGCGCGGCGGCGGTGAGCGCCACCATGTCCCAGCGCTCGGCAGTACGGTAATGGACATGGGTCAGCAGCAGCACCGCCGTATCCGGGCCGAGCGCCGCCATCACCCGGTCGCGCGGCACCGCCCGCACGCTCGCGCCGGGCACGCAGCCGGCGGCCCCGGCGGCGATGTGGAGATCGGTCGGGAAGTTGCCTGTCTCGCTGACGATCACGCGCCGCGCCGGATCGTGGCGCAACGCGGCGACGAGCAGGCGGAACAGGTTGGCCGAGGTGGAGCCGCCCGCGATCACCTCGGGCGCGGTCGCCCCCAGCAGGGGCGCGAGCTTGGCGCCGATCCGCGTCGGCGCGTCCATCCAGCCCTCGTTCCAGCCGCGGATCAGCCGGTCGCCCCATTGCCGGGCCGTCGCGTCGGCGACCGCCGCGCGCGCGGCATGGGGCAGGGGCCCGAGCGAGTTGCCGTCGAGATAGATCAGGTCCGCCGGCAATGCGAAGCGCGCGCGGAACGGGGCGAGCGGATCGACGGCGTCCAGCGCGCGAGCGTCGTCGCGGGTCATCGCGACGGGGGGCGGGAAGACTGGGGAACGAGGCGGCATCGCCTGCTCCTGCCACGGCGCGGCGGCGCGCGACAGCCGTGTCGCCGCGCGCTAAAACCCCCAAGCATGAAGCCCGTCATCTTCGGTCTCGCCGGCCTCCAGCTCGATCCCGAGGAGCGCGCGTTCTTCGCCGACGCCGAGCCGCTCGGCTTCATCCTGTTCAAGCGCAACGTCGGCGACCGCGAGCAGCTGCGCGCGCTGACCGATTCGCTGCGCGACCTGACCGGGCGCGACGACCTGCCCGTGCTGGTCGATCAGGA
>NZ_CAHJWX010000174.1 GCF_903643065.1 Sphingomonas bacterium
CGCGGGGCGCCGGCCTGCCGCTCGCGCTGCTGGCCGCCGCCGCGCTGGGCTTCGGGATCGTCGTCGGCCAGCCGCTGCTGCTTCTGGATGCTTGGCTGCGCGCCAACGACGGCGGCGTGAACCCGGTCGCGGTGACGATCGTCGACGCGGGCGCGGCGATCGTCTCGGCGGCCTCGGCGCTCGGCTCCGCGCTGCTCGGCGTCGTGACCTATCGGCGGCTCGCCAGATAAGGCACCTGCGGCGCCGCGTCCTCGGGCAGCATCCCCAACGCGCGCGGATCGTCGAACGTCTCGATCGTCCGCGCCACCGCCGTGAAGCCCTGCGCGCGGTAGAAGTTGAGCGCGGACGGGTGATCGAGCGTGCACGTATGCACCCACACCCGCTCGACCCCGGGTGCCCAGGCGCGCGCCAGCGCCTCCGCCATCAGCCAGCGCCCCAGTCCCTGCCCGGCCAGTTCGGGCACCAGCGCGAAATAGCCGAACTCGCACGCGCCGCCCACGCGCCGGTCCAGCTCCAGCATGCCGACCTCGATGCCCCGCCGATCCACTGCCGCGTACACCTCCACCGCCGGATCGCCGATGATCCGCGCCAGCTCGGCCTCGGCCAGGGTCAGCCGCGAGAACCACAGCCAGCGTGTCCCCACCCGCCGAAACAGCGCCCGGTATCTGGCCGGCTCGGGCGCGGACCAGCGCTCCAGCCGCAGCGGCGCCGGCGGGATCGGCCGCGGCAGCGGCCGCGCGCGCATCTCCAGCGTCGTGACGATCGTCGCCAACTGCCCCGGCGCGACGGCGATCAATCCCATCGCGCGACCGGCGGCAGGCTCATCAGGATCGCGTCGATATTGCCCCCGGTCCGGAGACCGAACAGCGTGCCGCGATCATGGACGAGGTTGAACTCGGCATAGCGCCCCCGCCAGCGGTCGCGGGTCAGGAGGTCGGCGGCGGTGAACGGCTCGTCCGCCCTGGCCCGCACGATCGCCGGATAGGCGGCCAGGAACGCCGCGCCGACATCGGCGGCCAGCGCCAGCCCGTCCGCGACCGGCAGCTCCAGATGGTCGTAGAAGATGCCGCCGACGCCGCGATGCACGCCACGATGCGGGATGAAGAAATAATGCTCCGCCGTCTGGGTGAACCGGGGATACCAGGCCGGGTCGTGCCGGTCGCACGCCGCCTTCATCGCCGCGTGGAAATCGGCGGTGTCGGCGGCGCGCGGAATCGGCGGGTTCAGGTCCGCGCCGCCGCCGAACCATTGGGTGGTGGTGCGCAGGAAGCGCAGGTTCAGGTGCACGGCGGGCACGTGCGGATTGCTCATATGCGCGACCAGGCTGATGCCGGTGGCGAAAAAACGCGGATCGTCGCCCGCGCCCTTGATCGTGCGCGCGAACTCGCCCTCGAAGGTGCCGCCGACGGTAGAGACGTTGACGCCGACCTTTTCGAACACCAGCCCTGCCATCACCCCGCGAACGCCGCCGCCACCCGGCTCGCCCGACGGATCGACGCGGTCCCAGGGCAGGTAGGCGAAGCGCGCTTCCGACCCGGCCTCCGCCTCGATCGCCTCGAAGGCCGCGCAGATGCGGTCGCGCAGATCCTCGAACTGGGCGCGGGCGGCGGTCTGCTGATCGTCGAGCGGAAGCATCGGTCGGGCGTTAGGGCCAGCCGTCGGTCTGCCGCAAGGCCTCGCCCAGCGCGATCGCCGCCGTGAGCGCGACGTTGAGCGAGCGCGCGCCGGGCCGCATCGGCACGCACACGCGCAGGTCGGCGCGCGCGTGCACTTCCGCCGGTACGCCCGCGCTCTCCGCACCGAGCAGCAACACGTCGTCGGCGCGGAAGCGGGCCGTCGGCAACGACGTGGCGCCGGCGGTGGAAAGCAGCACGATCCGGCCCGACACCTGCGCCGCGAACGCCATCCAGTCCGCGTGCCGCACGACCTCGGCTTGCGCGAGGTAATCCATCCCCGCGCGGCGCATTGCGCGATCGCCCCAGGCGAACCCCATCGGCTCGATCAGGTCGACGCCCACGCCCAGGCAGGCCGCCAACCGCATGATCGCGCCGACATTGCCGGCGATGTCGGGCTGGTGAAGGGCAAGGCGCATGAGGGGCGCCGGTAGGACGTTGATCCATGTGGCGAAAGGGAGTTGGCAAAGCGTCGGGCGGGTGGCTAAAGGCAGGGTCACACCCGACATCCTCGGGGTTCGGGCGAGTGCCCGCTCACCGACGCGATTTGAGGACGATAATGGCCACGCTCAGCGATCAGCTACCACCCGGCGCGGACCCGGCGCTGCTGACCGAGGAAGTGGCCGACCCGCGCCGGCGCGATTACCTTCAGATCGCCGCCGTCACTTTCGCGGGTGCCGGCGCGGTCGCGATCGTGCTGCCGCTGATAAATCAGATGGCGCCGTCGGCCGACGTGCTGGCGGACTCGACCACCGAGCTGGACCTCAGCAAGATCGCGGCGGGCCAAGCGATCAAGGCCTCGTTCCGCAAGCAGCCGCTGTTCGTGCGGCACCTGACCCCGGCGGAGATCGCCACCGCCAACGCGGTCGACATCGGCTCGCTGCGCGATCCGCAGACGCTGGAAGCGCGAACCAAGCCGGGCAAGACGCAGTGGCTGATCACGATGGGCGTGTGCACGCATCTGGGCTGTATCCCGCTGGGTGCCGCCGAGGGCGAGAACCGGGGTGAGTTCGGCGGCTATTTCTGCCCCTGCCACGGCTCGCAATACGATACGGCCGCGCGCATCCGCAAAGGGCCGGCACCCAAGAACCTGGAAGTGCCGCCCTACAATTTCACCTCCGACACCGCCGTCACGATCGGTTGAGCAGAGACACGCCATGAGCTTTCCCTGGGCCAAGCATTACGAGCCGAAGCAGCCGCTGATGCGGTGGCTGGACGAGAAACTGCCTGTCCCGCGGCTCGTCTACAGCGCGATCGGCGCCGGCTATCCGGTGCCGCGCAACCTCAACTATTTCTGGAACTTCGGCGTGCTCGCGGGCGCGGCGTTGGGCATTCAGATCATCACGGGTATCGTGCTCGCGATGCATTACGCCGCCAACGGCGCGGTCGCGTTCGACTCGGTCGAGGGGATCATGCGGGACGTCAATGCGGGCTGGTTCCTGCGCTACGCGCACGCCAATGGCGCATCGATGTTCCTGGGCGTGGTGTACATCCACATCTTTCGCGGCCTGTATTACGGCTCGTACAAGGCGCCGCGCGAGATGGTGTGGCTGCTGGGCGTCACCATCTTCCTGCTGATGATGGCCACCGCCTTCATGGGTTACGTGCTGCCCTGGGGTCAGATGAGCTTCTGGGGGGCGCAGGTCATCACCGGCTTCTTCTCGGCGATCCCGATCGTGGGCGAGTCGATCCGCGTCTGGCTGCTCGGCGGCTACGCGCCGGACAATGCCGCGCTCAATCGCTTCTTCTCGCTCCATTATCTGCTGCCGTTCGTGACCGCGGGCGTGATCATCCTCCACATCTGGGCGCTGCACATCCCGGGCTCGAACAACCCGACCGGCATCGACGTGAAGGAGGAGCAGGATACCGTCCCGTTCCATCCCTACTACACCGCCAAGGACGGCGTCGGGCTTGGCGTGTTCTTCGTGATCTTCGCGTCGCTGCTGTTCTTCGCGCCCAATTACCTCGGCCATCCGGACAATTACATTCCGGCGAACCGGCTCTCGACGCCCGCGCACATCGTGCCGGAATGGTATTTCTGGCCCTTCTACGCGATCCTGAAGTCGTTCACCGTCAACTTCCTGTGGATCCCGGCGAAGCTGTGGGGCGTGATGGCGATGTTCGGCTCCATCCTGCTGCTGTTCTTCCTGCCTTGGCTCGATCCATCGCCGATCCGCTCGATGAACTTCCGGCCCAAGGCGCGGATCGCGTTCTGGATGCTGGTCGCCGATGTGCTGCTGCTCGGCTGGGTCGGCGGTGGCGAACCGTCGCCGCTGGCGATCACGGTGGGGCAGCTGGCCGCGGCCTATTATTTCACGCACTTCCTCATCATCTTGCCGATCCTGTCGAGCCTGGAGCGGCCCCGGCCACTGCCGCATTCGATCACGCAGGCGGTGCTGGCCAAGCATGGCGGCACCGCGCCCAACCAGACCGCGCTCGCCTGAGCCATCTTTGACAATCTAGGGGTATTGAGAGAGATGGTTCGTTGGATCGGCGGCTTGGTGGGGCTGGGCTTCGTCGCCGCGGTGCTGATCGGCTTGATCAGCACGGTCAGTGACTGGATCGCCAACCCGCCGGCGGAGACCGCGCCTGAGCTGGTGCGCGCGATGAACAAGGCCAATGGTGGCCGGCTACTGGAGGCCGGGCTGTCGTCGGAGGGTTCGTTCGGCACGTTCGACAAGCGTCAGCTGCAGCGCGGGTATCAGGTGTACAGGGAGGTCTGCTCCGCCTGCCACTCGATCCGCCTCGTCGCGTTCCGCGACCTGGCGCAACTGGGCTATAGCACCGGCCAGGTGAAGACGCTGGCGGCGACGTGGGACACGATCCCGTCGGTCAACGAGGACACGGGCGAGGCGTCGACGCGCAAGGGCATGCCGTCGGATCACTTCCCGCTGATCTTCGCCAACGACACCGCCGCGCGCGCCGCCAACGGTGGCGCGATCCCACCCGACCTGTCCGACATGGTCAAGGCGCGTGAGGACGGCGCCAACTACATCTATTCGCTGGTTGGTCACGGCTACGGCTCGCAACCCAAGGCGCTGCTTGCCAAGTTCCCCGACGCGACCACGCCCAAGGGCCGTTATTTCAACAAGTATTTTTCCAACCTCAACATCGCGATGCCGCCGCCGCTCAAGCAGGATGGGCAGGTGCAATATGCGGACGGCACCAAGTCGACGGTCGACCAGAACGCGAAGGACATCGCCGCCTTCCTGACCTGGACCGCCGAGCCCAAGCTGGAGACGCGCCATGCCGCGGGCTTCGGCGCGGTCGCCTTTGCGTTGATCTTCTGCTTCCTGGCGTGGGGTGCGTATCAGAACGTTTGGCGTGACGTGAAGCATTGAGGGTGAGGCGGTAGGCAATAGGCAATAGGGGTCGAGTTGAGCGACCGCATCCGAGATCACCTTCTGCCTTCTGCCTCTGCTCCTCCACGGAACACCCCCACACCCACCTCGTTGATCCGCTTCATACGGGAGAGACGGGTTGACGATGGGGGAGCAAGCACCGGTGGGCGCCGTGGCCGCGCGCGTGGCCACGATGCTGGCGGACGTGGACGTGCTGGTGATCCTTGCCGATGAACAGCGCGCGCAGGCCGTGGCCGCCGCGCTCGCTCCCGCAGCTCCCGCCGCCCACGTGCTTCATTATCCGTCGAGCGACGCGCTGCCCGGTGACGCGAGCCCGCCATCACC
>NZ_CAHJWX010000175.1 GCF_903643065.1 Sphingomonas bacterium
GCGCGGCGGCCGGACGCCGGGCTGCGGACGGTGCGGGCGAGCGCGGCCTGGGCGCCCGCGATCGCCAATGGCAGCCGCATCTCGCTGGTGGTCGGGGATTATTACATCTTCGGCGAGCGCGACGCGGGCGGCGACATCGCGCAGCTCGTGCGCCGGTTCGACATCAACTCGGCGCGCGACCTGGACGGGCTGATCGCGACGCAGCCCGCGCGCGCCGGCGTGGATGTCGATCTGGGCCTCGATTATCTGCCGGTCGGCGTCGGCAATGCGCTGCGCCTCGTGACGCCGGTGGTGCGCAGCGACGGCTATGCGCCGATCGGCAACCTTGTCATCCCCGCTTCGCAGCTGACGCCCGAGCAGCTGAAGCTCGTCAACATCGCCTATCTCGGCTATCTGAGCGGGCTTGGCCCCTTGCGCGACCCGATGTTCAGCGGCTCGCGCTTCGCGGTCGGCGGCTCGTATGACGAGATCGTCGACCGGCGCACGGGACGGACCTACATGGCGGGCACGCATCTCGATCGCGACGATGCGGCGCCGGGGCAGGATTATGCGATCATCTCCTGCTTCCCGGGCGTCACCGGCAATTGGATCACCGTGATCGCCGGCACCCGCGACGCCGCGCTGATGCAGGCGGCCGATTACGCGACGCGCCCCGACGGGCTGGCGGCGGCGACCCGCGCGCTCCGGCCGGGCACCGCGTTCGAGGCGCTGGTGTCGGTGGAAAGCCTGCGCAATGTCGGCCTGAGCGCGCGGCTGGTGGCGCTGTCCCCGCGCGGCGAGACCGACTGGTCGGGCAAGCCGACGCAGCGCTTCCCCGACGAGTTTCACGACGCGCCGGCGCGGTCGGCCGCGCGCTGAGCGCTCAGGCGAAGCTGCGCGCCATGAACCAATAGGAGCCCACCGCCACCAGCCCGGCCGCGCAGACATCGACCACGATCGGGCGCGGCAGGGTGAGGCGAACGCGGGTGAGGAGGAGCACGAGACCGGTCAGCGCCAGCACGATCGTCAGCTGCCCGATCTCCACCCCCACGTTGAAGCCCACCAGTATCTCCGCCAGCTTTTCGGGCGGCAGCTTGCTTTCGAGCAGGTCGGCGGCGAAGCCGAAGCCGTGGATCAGCCCGAACACGAGCGTCACCACCAGCCGCACCCGCCCGGCGTCACGCAGATGGCCCGACACCATGATGTAGTTCGCCGCGAAGATCGCCGAGCCGATCAGCAGCAGCGGCGGCAGCAGGCCGATGCCGAGCAGCCGCAAGCCCGCGACCAGCATCAAGCCGCCACCCGTCCATAGCGCGACCGTACCCGGCCGGCCGGAGGCGACCGAGACGTTCTCCGCGCCGATCAGCGCGATCGTCAGCGCGACCAGCGCGTCGATATACTCGGCGTGCGGCCGGATGATGCCGGTCACCGCCAGCGCCAGCGTCAGGCTGTGGCCGATCGTGAAGCCGGTGACGACGAAGACGAGGTCACGCAGCCGCCGCGAGATCAGCACCAAGCCCAGCAGGAACGACTGGTGATCGACTCCGGTGAAGATGTGCAGGACGCCCATCAGCACGAAGCGCAGGAACCCGGCGCTTTGCAGGCCGCCGCCCTCGCCCTCGCCGAGGTCCAGCCCCTGATCGTCGGCGGTGATGAGCTGTTCGGCGAAATCCCCGTCGGGGCGCTGCACCTGCGCGAAGTTGACGTGGGTCGAGACCAGCTCGAAAAAGGCGTGGTCGACCAGCCGCAGCGAGCGGGGGGACGGACACGCATATTGGAACTCGGCGCGGCGAAAGCCGGGTGCCGCGGCTAGCAGGCGCGGCGGAGCGGCGAGCTTGCACGGCTTGCCCTCGGCGGTCACGCCCAGCCTGGGGCCGAGATAGGCGACCAGCGCCGCGTCGCCAGGCCGGCCGCCATCCGCCGTGATCCGCTTGGCCTCCAGGTCGGCGACGCTGAAATTGAGGTGCACCACCGCGCCGTCGATCGTCCAGGCGCTGTGCGACTCGCTGCGGGTATGCGCGGCGGCGGGGCCGGCCCCGACCAGCGCGCAGGCGAGCAGGACCAGCAACGTCCAGAAACGCGTCACTGGTAGCCCTCGGCGACCTGGACGTCGGCGCGCTTGCGCAGGAAGCGATCGTTGGCGGCGGTCAGCGTCTTGCTCTGCGCGTCGATATAGCTGGCGAGTACCTTGTCGCGCGCGGCCGCGAACGGCGCCACCACGGGCACGACATTCTGTTGCATCACCAGCAGGTGGACGCCGTCCGGCAAGGACACGGGCGGCGACACATCGCCGGGCTTGAGCGCGCGGGCGACCGCGAACAGCCGGTCGCCCAGGTGCAGGCGCGCGGCGAAGTAGAACTCGTCGCCATCGCCCATGCGCGTCGAGCGCGGCGCGACCCGGTCGGCGGCGAGCGGATCGGCACGGGCGGCGCGCAGGCCGGCGATCGCGGCGTCGATCTCGCGCGGCGTGGCGCCGGGATGGAGGAGGTGATCGGCGAGGCGCATGACGCCCTCGCTCTCGAAGGCCGCATGGTTCCGGTCGTAATAGCGCCGCAGCTCCGTCTCGGTCGGCTGCGCCATCACCGCGTCCGCCGCCGTCTGCGCCTCGACCGCGCCGACCAGCGCCTGGCGCACCTCGATCGTGTCGGACTGCATCCCCAGCTCGACGCCGCGCTGCACCGCCAGCTCCTCGCGGATCATGTCGTCGAGCGTCTTGCGCTTTTGCGCCGGCGTCGCCTGGCTCAGCGGCACGTCGTACAAGGCGCGTAGCTGGGCGAGGTAGTCGCTCATCAGGATCGGCACCTGGTTGACCAGCGCCACGTCCTCGGCCGGGACGGCGGAGGTCCGCGTGCCCTTGGCGGTGAACAGCCCCAGCCCGGCGATCGCGAGGCCGACCAGCGCGCCGATCGCGCACAGGATCAGTGACCGGCGCGCGCTGGGCCGCGCCAGCGACCAGCTCGGCGCGGTGGCGGCGGGAGTAGCCTCCTCCGTCACGGCGCGGGCTGCCGGTCGTGGCGCGCGAGATGCGCGACGTACACGGCGATCGCGCGCGCCTCGACGGGGGTCAGGACGCGGGCATAGGCGGGGCTCACGCCCGCGCGCCCCTCGCGGAACGTGCGATCGAGCGTCGCGGCCGAGCCGCCATAGAGCCACACGTCGTCGAGCAGGTTGGGCGCGCCGATCGCCTCGTTGCCGGCGGCGTCGTTGCCGTGGCAATCATAGCAGCCGCCGCTGCCCGCATAGACCTTGCCCCCGCGCGCGGCGGCGGCCTGGTCGGTGGCGACGCCGTGCTTAGCGCGGAGGAACTGGATCATGTCGCCGATCTGCGCCGGCGTCATCGGCGGAATCGGTTCTGCGCCATAGGGCTTGGCATGGGCATAGGCGGGCATCGCCGCCAGCTGCCAACCGCGCGGATCGCCCGAGCGGATGCCGTGCAGCACGATCTGCTCGATCTCCGCCACCTGCCCGGTGCCGTACAGGAAGTCGCCGTCGGTCAGGTCGGGCACGCCGCGCGCCTGGTTGGGGCCGCCGGCGCCATGGCAGGACGCGCAATGCTGGACGAAGCCGTCATGGCCCTGCGCCAGCGCGCTCCGCGCCAGCGCGGGCATATTGAGGATCCGCTCGGGATCGGCGCGCATCAGCGCCCCGTCCGCCCTTGCCTGCGCCCCCCGGACGAGCGCGACCGTCATCATCACCGCGAACAGCGCCACCACGATCATCCATGTCGGCCGCCAACGGGGCATCCTGATCCTCTTCCCGGGCGCACGTCGTCATGACGCGGGCGCCGCCACCGTCGATTGCGGCCACCGCGTCGGCGGAAGCAACCCTGCTACGGTAGCGTACCGTTACAGATGGACTGTAACGTCGGGCGTCGTGATCCGCACGGCTCAGCTCGCCGGCTTCTTCTCGAACGCGGCGGTGATGTCGAGATCGACTTGGTCGCCCAGCGCGGGCAGGAGATAGGTGATGCCGAAGTCGCTGCGGTTGATGCTGCCCTTCGCCTGGAAGCCGATCGTCGCCGCCTTGCTGAGCGGGTTGGTGCCGCCGCCGATGAACGTCGCCGCCAGCGATACCGGCTTGGTGACGCCCTTCAGCGTCAGGTTGCCGTCGATCGTCGCGTGGGTCCCGCTCACCGTCACCTTGGTCGAGATGAAGCTGCCGGTCGGGTATTTGGCGGCGTCCAGCATGTCGGGCGCGGCGATGTGCTTGTTGAGCGCGTCGACGGTGGTGACGACGTCGGCGATCGGGAAGCTGATCGTCACCTTGGCGGCGTCAGGCCGCGCGGGGTCGATCGTCAGCGAGCCGGACGCGTTGCCGAACAGCCCGTGATAGAGGCTGAAGCCGAGATGGTTGATCGTCCAGGCGACCTGGGTGTGGCGGCCGTCGGCGGTGTAGGTGCCGGCGGCCACCGCGCCGACGTTGGGCGAGCCCGGGATCGGCGCCTGGGCGAGCGCGGGAAGCGCGGCGGCGAGCGACAGGGCGACGATGAGCTTGCGCATGCGGATACTCCGGTAGAAGCTGGATTACAGGGTGCGCACGAGGCGGAAGCCCTGGGTCACGCTGGCTTGGCCGTTCGGCGCGGCCACGCGGCTGGCACTCGCCAGGCCGGTGTCCGCCCAGGAGCCGCCGCGCATGACGTGGCGGCGGCAGTCACCGCCGGTTCGCGCCGATCCGTCGGCGGGCACGCCCGCGACGTCGGCGTTCCAGCAATCGGCGGTCCATGACGCGACGTTGCCGGCGGTGTCGAACAGCCCGAAGGCGTTGGGCTTGTAGATCCCGACCGAGGCGGTGGCCGGGCTCTTGTCGTGGCAGGCGATCGGCGCGGGCGACCCGGCGTAGGCGCGCGCATCCTGATCGAACCCGTTGGCGAAGGCGCAGGCGGTTGCCGGATCGTTGCCCCACCAATAGGCGGTGGACGTGCCGGCGCGGTTCACATACTCATACTCCGCTTCCGAGAGCAGCCGGTAAGCGTGGCCGGTCTTCTTCGACAGCCAGGCCGCGTACGCCGTCGCGGCATCGAAACCGATACAGGTCGCCGGCAGGCGCGGGGTCTCGACGAAGCCGGGATCGTGCCAGTCACGGCTCGGCCGCGCGGCGAAGCGGCCGTCCTCGAAGGTGACGCAGGGCCCGCTCGCCCGATAGCCGGTAGCGGCGGCGAATTGCGCGAACTCGCCATAGACGATCGGGAACATGCTGACCGCGAACGGGGCGGCGATCCGCACCCGGCGCGACGCCGCGCGCGTGCCTATCGTGAACTCGCCCGCCGGCACCACCACCATGCGCGGCGCCACCGGATCGTCCAGGATCACGATCGGCTGGTCGCTCGCGCGCCAGATCACCGGCGCGGCGTCGGGGGAGGCGAGCGCCGGCGCG
>NZ_CAHJWX010000176.1 GCF_903643065.1 Sphingomonas bacterium
CACCCCGCCAGCCCCGCGCCGGCCGCCTCGTCCTGCTCCGCCAGCCGCGCCCGCCAGTAGCTCGCCTCGGCCAGGCGAGCGATCGCGGCGCGGTCCTGCTCATCCGCCGTCATCGCCCGCCCCGCTCCAGCCATCGCGCCAGGTGCAGCGTCGCGCGCATCACCTCCTTCTCGACGGTGCTCTGGCTGAGCCCGTGGAGTTGCGCGATCTCCCGCTGCTTCATGTTCTCCAGGCGAAACAGCACGTACATGTCCCGGGTTCGTTCGGGGAGCGAGTTGAGGGCGCGGACCACCCGGTCCACCTCGTCCTTGGCTAATAAGACGCGTTCGGGGTGGCGATCCTCAACCAGTTCCGCGACGAGATCGGCGACCGGCCCCGCATGGACATCGGACAGCAGCGTGGCGCCGCGCACGCCCTCCCGCCGGGCGCGGTCGCGCAACAGGTTCAGCGCGACGCGGAACAGATAGCCCCTGATGTCGGCGATGCCGTCGCGGCGCTGCTCGCGCAGCAACCGCGAGAATACTTCCTGGGCCAGATCCTCCGCTTCCCCGGCGTCCGTCACCCGGCGCAGGAAGAAGCTCAGCAGCGGCCGGCGGAACTCCGCATAAAGCGTCTGGACATACACCTGCTCGCTGTCGGGCTTCGTTGCCATCGGGGCGTTCCTTGCGAGCGGAGGATGGCCGCGATCGGCCGGCGATGCAAACGCTGGCGGTATCGCTCTTTCCGCGGGCCGATCGCGTGACGGATCGGTCGACGCCACGCGTCTTAGCTTGCAGGGATGGACGAACCATCCGGCTGGCCGGCGACGAGCATGGGGACGACAGATATGGGACCGGCGACGATGGCGGCGGGAGCGCGGGCGCGGCGCTGGAAGCGGGGCTGGGGGCTCGCCCTGCTGACCGGCGGCGCGCTGGCGGTGACCGGCTGCGGCCCCGGGAGCGCGGGCGGGACGCTGCCCGACTGGGCCCGCGAGATGGCGCACAGCTATCAGCCGAGCTTCGCGACCGGCGAGCTGGGCAAGCTGGGCGTCGCCTGGGAGTTCGACGACTTCGTCGTGCGCGGCCGCACCCATCGCGGGATGGAGGCGACGCCCGTCCTGGTCGACGGCGTGCTCTACGTCACCGGGCCGTGGAGCGTCGTTTACGCGCTCGACGCCAGGACCGGGGCGGAGCGTTGGCGCTACGATCCCCAGGTCGACGGCCATTGGGCACGTCACACCTGCTGCGACGCGGTCAATCGCGGCGTCGCGGTGGCGGACGGCACCGTCTATGTCGGCACGCTCGACGGCTACCTCGCCGCGCTCGACGCCCGGACGGGCAAGCCGCTGTGGAAGGTCGACACGCTGACCGACCGGCGGATGAGCTACGCCATCACCGGCGCGCCGCGCATCGCCGGGCGCAACGTGGTGATCGGCAATGGCGGGGCGGAAATGGGGGCGCGGGGCTATGCCAGCGCCTTTGACCGCAAGACCGGCAAGCTCGCCTGGCGCTTCTGGGCGGTGCCGGGCGATCCCGCCAAGGGCGACGAGACGCCCGAGATCACGGCGGCGCGCAAGACCTGGGACCCGCACTCCGCCTGGGGGTTCGGCGGTGGTGGCACGCCCTGGGACTCGATCGTCTACGATCCGGAGACGAACATCGTCTATATCGGCACCGGCAACGGCATGCCGCACCCCAAATGGCTGCGCAGCCCCGGCGGCGGCGACAATCTGTACCTGTCGTCGATCGTCGCGCTCGACGCCGATACCGGCCGCAAGAAATGGCATTATCAGACGACGCCGGGCGACAGCTGGGACTATACCGCCACGCAGAACATGATCCTGGCGAACCTGACGCTCGACGGTCGCGAGCGCCGGGTGATCATGCAGGCGCCGAAGAACGGCTTCTTCTATGTCCTTGACCGGGTCACCGGCGAGCTGCTGTCCGCCAAGAAATACACCACCGCCACTTGGGCCGATCATGTCGACCTCAAGACCGGCCGGCCGGTGTTCACCGAACAGGGCGACTTCTCGCACGCGGTCAAGCTCGTCTGGCCGTCCGAGTTCGGCGCCCACAACTGGCATCCGATGTCGTACAGCACGCGGACGGGGCTCGTGTATATCCCGGTGCTGGAGGCGCCGATGAACTTCAAGGTGAAGCCGGTGCCCTGGCAGCCCTATACCGTCATCCAGGGATCGGAGGCGGTGTTCACCGACGCCAACTCGCCGACCGCCGCGGGCCAGCCCAGGCCCAAGCTCGACACCGTGCTCACCGCCTGGGACCCGGTGCGGCAGAAGGCGGCGTGGACGTCGAAGCCGCAGCCCTTCTATGGCGGCGGCACGATGACCACCAGCGATGGCCTGGTCTTCGAGGGCGGCGCGGACGGCTATCTGACCGTCTATGACGGCCGCGACGGCACCGTGCTGCGACGGATCGACATCGGCACCGCCGTGATGGCGTCGCCGATGACCTATGAGATCGCCGGCGAGCGCTACCTCGCGATCACCGCCGGGTTCGGCGGCGCGTCGCTTGGCGCCTTTCCGCCCGACGTCGTCGCGGTGCGCCGCGTCAATGCCGAACGGCTGATCGTCTTCAAGCTGGGCGGCGCGGCACCGACGCTGCCGCCGCTGCGGGTCGCCGCCGCGCCAATACCCGCGCCCGCGCAATATCGGGGCACGGCGGCGATGGTGCGTCATGGCGCCGACCTGTTCGCCACCAATTGCTCCAACTGCCATGGCACGCCGGGCAACGTCACCGGCTATCCCGACCTGTGGAACCTGCCGCCGTCGACCCACGCCGCGATCCAGGCGATCGTCCATGACGGCGCGTTGAGCGACGCCGGCATGTCGTCCTTCGCCGACGTGCTGAGCCGGAAGGACATCGACGACATTCACGCCTTCATCAGCACCCCGCCGCGCACGGTGCCCCCGGTCAAGGACCATAGCCAGTGATCGGGCGATCCCGTCCGCGCGGCGGGCGCCACGATCAGGCCATGGCGGGCAACCGATCCAAGTGTTTGTCGAGCGTCAGGGGATAGTCGCGCACGCGCACGCCGGTCGCGTTGTACATGGCGTTCGCGATCGCCGCGCCGACGCCGCACAGGCCGAGCTCGCCGACGCCCTTGGCCTTCATCGGCGACGATTTGTCGTCCGGGTAATCGAGGAACACCACCTCCTGATGGGGAATGTCGGCATGGACCGGCACCTCGTAGCCGGCGAGGTCGTGGTTGACGAACAGCCCGAAGCGCGGGTCGACGGCGAGCTCCTCCATCAGCGCGGCGCCGACCCCCATCGTCATCGCGCCGATCACCTGGCTGCGCGCCGCTTTGGGATTGAGGATGCGGCCCGCGTCGCACACCGCGAGCATCCGGCGGACCCGCGTCACGCCGGTATAGGCATCGACGCCGACCTCGACGAAATGGGCGGCGAAGGTCGATTGCTGCCAGCGCTCGCCCATGTCGGTGGGGTCGAACCCGTCCTCGCCGACAAGGGGGCCGTTCCGGGCCGCGTCCTTGAGAGGGACGCTGCGGCTGTCGGCACTCACCCGGCCGTTGGCGAACTCGACGTCGCCCGGCAGGTCCAGATGCGCCACGACCGCCTCGCGCAGCTTGAGGCATGCCGCATAGAGCCCGGCGGTGGCGTTGTTGGCGCCCCATTGCCCGCCCGAGCCGGCCGATTCGGGGAAGTCGCTGTCCCCCAGCCGCACCGTCACCGCGTCCAGCCGCACGCCCATCATCTCGGCCGCGGTCTGGGCGAGGACAGTGTAGGAGCCGGTGCCGATATCGGTCATGTCGGTCTCTACCGTCAGCCGCCCGTCCCGCTCCAGCCGGATGCGCGCGGCCGATTTCATGAGCTGGTTGTCGCGCACCCCGGCCGCGACGCCCATGCCGACCAGCCACCGGCCGTCGCGCACCCGCGCGGGCGTCGGGCTTCGCGTCGCCCAGCCGAACCGCGCCGCGCCGACGCGCAGGCACTCGACCAAATGCCGCTCCGAGAACGGCCGGCCCGGCTTGGCGGGATCGACCTGCGTGTCGTTACGGACGCGCAGCTCCACCGGGTCCATGCCCAGCGCCTCCGCCAGCTCGTCCATCGCGACCTCCAGCGCCATCAGCCCCGGCGCCTCGCCCGGCGCGCGCATCGCGTTGCCCTCCGGCAGGTCGAGCACCGCCAGCCGCATGAAGGTCTCGCGATGGGGCGCGGCGTAGAGCAGCTTGGTCGGCGACACCGCCGTCTCCGGATCGCCACCGGGCAGATTGCCGCTGGTCGACGAATGCGCGATCGCGGTCAGCCGGCCGTCGCGGGTCGCGCCCAGCCGCACGCGCTGGATCGTGGCCGGGCGATGCGTCGCGTTGTTGATCATCAACGGCCGCTGCATCGCGACCTTGACCGGCCGGCCCGCCGCCTTCGCGCCCAGCGCCGCGCACACCGCGTCGGCGCGCACCCACAGCTTGCCGCCGAAGCCGCCACCGACGAACGGCGAGTCGAGCCGCACATTCTCCGGCTTGATCGACAGGATTTTCGCGAGCGAGCCCTTGCTCCACGCGATCGTCTGGTTGGAGGTCCACACCGTCAGCCTGTCGCCGGCCCAGGCCGCGATCGTCGCGAACGGCTCCATCATCGCGTGGCTCTCGTCCGCCGTCGTGTAGGTCCGGTCGATCGTGACCGGCGCGGCGGCGAACGCGTGTGCGAAGTCGCCCACCCGGTCGATCGCGGGGGCGCCCGAGCCCTCGCCGCTGTCCCCGCCGCTGAGCGGCGCGGCCGGCGCCTCGTGCGCGAGGTCGAACTTGCCGGCGGCGCGCGCATAGTCGACGCGGATCAGTGCCGACGCCGCGCGCGCCTGCTCGAACGTCTCCGCCACCACGATGGCGATCGCTTGGTGATAATGCCGGACCTCGGCGCCGCCGAACAGCGACGCGACGTTGTACAGCCCCGGCGGCAGCGGCTTGGGATGATCGAGCGTCGTCACCACCGCGAGCACGCCGGGCGCGGCCCTGGCCTCGTGCGTGTCCATGCGGGTGATCCGGCCCTTGGCGATCCCGGCGCCCAGGATATAGCCATGGGCCTGGTCGGGCGCGACGTGGTGCCGCTCGGCGGCGTAGGGCGCGGTGCCCGTGGTCTTGAGCGGACCGTCGACGCGGTCGGTGGGGCGGCCGATCAGCTTGAGCTGGTCGATCGGATTGGCGCCGGCGGGCTGGTCGAACTTCATGGCGTCAGCCCTTGGCTTGCGCGAGGACGGCGGCGAGCGCGCGGGTGGCAAGCGGCAGCTTGAAGGCGTTGTCGGCGGTGGGTGTTGCGCCCGCGAACGCGCGCGCGGTCACCGCCGCCGCGCCCCGGGGGAGCAGCGCGTCCGCC
>NZ_CAHJWX010000177.1 GCF_903643065.1 Sphingomonas bacterium
CACGCGGTCGCGGAACGCCGCCCAGCCGCCATAGACCCCGATCGCCGCGCGACCACTCGCCAGCAGCAGCGCCGCCACGATCACGCCGGCGCGTGTCCCGTGCCCCGGTGCGGCACCTGCTCGCGCCCGTCCGCGATCATCGCCACCGAGCCCTGCGGCAAGCCCGGCGCGATCGGCGCCGCGAACACGGGATGAACGTCCGCGCCCGTCATCAGCCCGCGCAGCACGCGGCTGGAGATGCCGTGACCGATGACGAGCCGGTCGCCGGGGTCGTCGTCCGTGTCCGCTAGCCACCCGCCGACCCGCGCGGCGATCGCGTCATAGCCTTCGCCATCCGGCGCGGGGACCAGCAGCCCCTCGCCCGTCACCACCGGCCCGACCTCGTCGATCACGTCCGCATAGAAGCGGCCGCCCCAGGCGCCCATGCCGATCTCCGCCAGCCGCGCGTCGACGCGCGCGCCGTGCCAATCGAGGCGCAGATGCTCGGCGACGATCGCCAGCGTCTGCAGCGCGCGGCCGCTGGGGCTCGACCACAATGTCAGCGCCGGCCGCTCGCCCAGCAGGTCGCGCAGCGCCCGGCCGATCGCGTCCGCCTGCGCGAACCCGGCGCGCGTCAGCGGCGTGTGCGGGTGGTCGCCCTGCAGCCGCCGGGCGGCGTTGAACACCGTCTCGCCGTGCCGGGCGATGAAGTCGCGTCCCCGTCTCGCCATGCCCACCTCGCCATCGCCATGCCCTCGTCCGACCGACCCGCGATGGCAAGCCCGCTTGCCCCGGCCCGGCCCCCTCCGTAGGGTCCGGCAGGATTCTCCCGCCATCGGGAGTCGCGGGTTCTGGGGCGGGGTAAGGCGAATGAAGGCGACGATCGAGCGCGCGACGCTGCTGAAGGGGCTGAGCCACGTCCAGTCGGTGGTGGAGCGGCGCAATACCATCCCCATCCTGTCCAACGTGCTGCTGGAGGCGACCGACGGCGGCGCGCTGCGGCTGATGGCGACCGATCTGGACCTCCAGATCAACGAGCAGGTCGCCGCGCAGGTCGATCAGCCGGGCGCCACCACCGTGTCGGCGCACACGCTGTTCGACATCGCGCGCAAGCTGCCCGACGGCGCGCAGGTCCAGCTCCACGCGGCGGAGGGCCGGATGGCGATCCGCGCGGGCCGCTACAATTCGTCGCTGCCGACGCTGCCGCGCGACGACTTCCCCGTCATCGCCGAGGGCGAGCTGCCGACCCGGTTCGAGCTGCCGGCGGAGACGCTCAAGCAGATCATCGACAAGACGCGCTTCGCCATCTCGACGGAAGAGACGCGCTATTACCTGAACGGTATCTTCCTTCATTCCAGCGAGGAAGCGGGCGGCGCGGTGCTCAAGGCGGCGGCGACCGACGGCCACCGGCTCGCGCGCGTCACCGTCAAGCTGCCCGACGGCGCGGCCGGGATGCCCGACGTGATCGTGCCGCGCAAATGCGTGGCCGAACTCCGCAAGCTGCTCGACGAGGTGGACGGCTCGGTCGGCGTCTCGCTATCGGGCAGCAAGGTCCGCTTCGACCTGGGCCAGGCGGTGCTCACGTCGAAGCTGATCGACGGCACCTTTCCCGACTATTCCCGCGTCATCCCGACCGGCAACGACAAGATCCTCAAGCTCGACCCGCGCGGCTTCGCGCAGGGCGTCGACCGCGTCTCCACCATCGCCAACGAGAAGACCCGCGCGGTCAAGATGGCGCTGGATCGCGACAAGGTGACGCTGTCGGTGACCAGCCCGGAGAACGGCACCGCCGCCGAGGAGGTGCCGGGCGAATACACCGCGCAGGGCTTCGAGATCGGCTTCAACAGCCGCTACCTGCTCGACATCCTGGGCCAGATCGACGGCGACACGGTGGAGGTCCACCTCGCCGACGCCGCCGCCCCGACGCTGATCCGCGAGAACGACAAGGCGCCCGCGCTATACGTGCTGATGCCGATGCGGGTGTAGGCGGGCGGCATCGTCCTGGCCGGGTGGCGAGCGGGATCGGACGAAGGACTATCCGGCGGCCGACGGGGGCGACAGGAGCCGTTGCGCGCCAAGCTGGGACAGCACGAAGGCCTCCCACTCGGCGTTCTGGCGCAGCCGCTCGAACCGCCCCGACTTGCCGCCATGGCCCGCCTCCATGTTGACGCGGAACAGCAGCGGGTTGGCGTCGGTCCTGGTGGCGCGCAGCTTGGCCACCCATTTGGTCGGCTCGTAATATTGAACCTGGCTGTCCCACAGCCCGCTGCCGACATACATCGCCGGATAGGCCTTCGCGGCGACGTTGTCGTAGGGCGAATAGCTCAGCATATAGTCGTAGAAGGGCTTCTGCCGCGGGTCGCCCCATTCGTCATATTCGAACGTGGTCAGCGGGATGGAGGCGTCGAGCATCGTCGTCACCACGTCGACGAACGGCACCTGCGCGACCATCACCTTATAGTCGGCGGGTGCCAGGTTCGCGACCGCGCCCATCAGCAGCCCGCCCGCGCTGCCGCCCAGCGCGGCGACGCGGTCCTTCGCCACATATTTCTGCGCGACGAGGTAGCGCGTCACGTCGATGAAATCGGTGAAGCTGTTGCGCTTGTGGAGCAGATGGCCATCGTCATACCAGCGCCGGCCCAGTTCCTGGCCGCCGCGGATATGCGCGATCGCATACACGACGCCGCGATCGAGCATGCCGATCCGCTCGGCGCTGACGCTGGGGTCGGACGAGATGCCGTAGCTGCCATAGGCGTATTGGAACAGCGGCGCGGTCCCGTCGCGCTTCACGCCCTTGCGATAAACCAGCGACACCGGCACCTTCACTCCATCCCGCGCCGTCGCCCAGACGCGCTCGGTGACGTAGTTGGACGGGTCATACCCCGGCACCGGCGCGACCTTGAGCACTCGCCGCTCGCCCGTGGTCGCGTTGATCTCGAAGGTCGTCGTCGGCGTGACGAGCGAGGCGTAGCTGTATCGCACCCATGGTGTCGCGACCTCCTCGTTGACGTCGAGCGCCATGCGAAAGGCGGGCTCGTCGGCCCTGACCGGCACCGAGCGACCCGCGTCGGTCAGCAGCCGGATCATGCGGTTGCCGCCCTCGCGCTGGTCGATCGCGACGAAGCCATCGAACGGGCGGAAGCTCTCGATGAAGACGCGGTCGCTCGCCGGCGTCAGGTCGCGCCAAGCGGCGACGCCCTTGCCCAGCTCGGCGTCGGCGACGGTGACGAGCTTGTAGTTCCGGGCATCGCGGTTGGTGCGGATGATCCAGCGGCCGCCCTGATGGTCGGCGCCGTAGCGGAACTCGCGCGCGCGAGGCGCGACGACGGTAAAGGCGGTGGGCGCGGCGGCGGGAGCGCAACGCTGCTCGTCGCTGACCGTGCTGCCGACGGTGAGGCAGATGTATCGGTCGTCGGCGGTGCGCTCGATGCCGAGCGAGAAGCTGTCGTCCTTCTCCTCATACAAGATCCGGTCCGCGCTGGCCGGCGTGCCGAGGACATGCGCCATCGCGCGATAGCCACGCAACGTCACCGGGTCCTTGGCGACGTACAGGATCGTGCGGTCGTCGTCGGCCCAGACCAGGTTCGGCTCGATATCGGCCACCGTGTCGGTGGCGATCGTGCCGGTCGCCAGGTCCTTGACGTGGAGGACGTATTGCCGCCGCCCGACCGTGTCCTCCGCCCAGGCGACCAGCCGGTTGTCGGGGCTGACCGCCCAGTCGGACAGCGCGAAAAAGCCATGGCCCTTCGCCATCGCCGGCTCGTCGAACAGGGCGGCGGCGGCAGCGCCGGGACGGTCGGCCCGGCGCTGGATCACCGGATAGTCGGCGCCGGTCGCGAACGCCTGTGAATACCACCATCCGTTCTTGCGATACGGGACGGTGCTGTCGTCCTGCTTGATGTGCGACACCGTCTCGGCGAAGAGCGCCGCTTCCAGCGGTTTGAGCGGCGCGAGCTGCGCGTCGGCATAGCGGTTCTCGGCAGCCAGATAGGCGAGCATCGCCGGGTCCTTGCGGGTGTCGTCGCGCAGCCAGTAATAGTCGTCCTCGCGCGGGCCGTTCGGCGAGGAAACCTGGAAGGGCTTGCGCTCGACGGTCGGCGGCGCCGGCGCGGCGACCTGTCCCGCCACCGCCTGCGTCGCGGCCAGCGATCCGATCGCGACCCACTCGATGATCCGTCCCATACGCCCCCCTTTCGGCACGGCTGGAGCGTGGCCCGGGCAACGGGATCGCGCAAGCGTCTCGCGGCAATCCTCGGCATGGATGGATTGGCGAACCGCCGCCCGCCGTCAGTTGACAGAAGGGCGATCAGATTTTATTAACATTCTTGTCAGTAAGGACTTGACCCGATGGCCACCCTCCCTCCCTTTCCCGGCACCACCGGCCGGCGCGACTGGCGCACGGCGTTCGACGCGATCCGCAAGCTGCTCGCCAATGGCGACGATACCGCGCAGGTGTTCCGCATCATGCGCGCGCTCAACGTCGGGTCGGGGCCGCGCGGCTATGCGCGGCTGATCGCGACGCTGGACGGCGGCCGGCTGGCGACCGAGCAGGTCGAGCTCGCCCGGCGGTTCTCCGACCGCGCCTGGGTCGCGAGCTTCGCGCCCGGCACGGTGGGCGCCGCCTATCGCGACTGGCTGGCGACCACCGGCTATTCCGCCGACGGGCTGGTCGAGGTCAGCCGCATCACCGACGGCGACGACATCCGGCACCCTTATGCCTGGTTCGGCCGGCGCAGCCGCGACATGCACGATGTCTGGCACGTGCTGACCGGCTATCAGGCGGACGAGAGCTTGGGCGAGGCGGCGCTGGTCGCCTTTTCCTACGCGCAGCTGGGCGGGCTCGGCTGGGCGTTCATCGCCGGCGCGGCGGCGCTCAAGAGCCTGCGCGTCACGCGCGGGCGTTTGTTCGCGCGCGCCATCTGGGAAGGCTATCGCCACGGCCGCCAAGCCCGGTGGCTGGCGGGCGAGGATTACGAGACGGTGATGCACGAGCCGCTCGCCGCCGCGCGCGCCCGGCTCGGGATCGCCGATCCGGTGGTGTACCGCCACGCCCAGCGGGTGCTGGGCCCGGCGATGGCGTCGTATCTGAGCGCGCCGAAGCAGCCGGCCATCGCGCAGCCCGAGCCCGAGCCCGAGCCCGAGAAGCTGGCCGCGTAGAGCGTCGCGGCACCCGAGCCGGAGGCGGCCGCCCTGACGCGGCCGACCGGCGGGATGCCGGCATGACGGATCGGGGCTGACCGGCTAAGCGCGCGCCCATGCTGTCGCGCCTGGTCCTGACCGACGTCCGCAATCACGCGACGCTCCTCCTCGCGCCCGGGCCGGGCCTGGTCATCCTCACCGGCG
>NZ_CAHJWX010000178.1 GCF_903643065.1 Sphingomonas bacterium
GCTCGCCAAAGAGCTGGGGCACGACCGGCTGCTCCCGCTCGCCTTCGACATCCGCGACGAGGCGGCGCGCGCGGGAGCGGTGGCGGACCTGCCGGCGGACTGGGCGGGCGTCGACCTGCTCGTCAACAATGCCGGCCTCGCGCTCGGCACGCAGCCCGCGCCGGAGGCGGAGCTGGCGAACTGGTCGACGATGATCGACACCAACGTCTCCGCGCTGGTGTCGATCACCCGGGCGCTGCTGCCCCGGCTGGTCGAGCGCCGGGGCGCGATCGTCAACCTGTCGAGCGTGGCGGCGACCTATCCCTACGCCGGCGGCAACGTCTATGGCGCGACCAAGGCGTTCGTGCGCCAGTTCTCGCTCGGGCTCCGGTCCGACCTGCACGGCACGGGCGTGCGCGTCACCTCGATCGAGCCGGGCATGGTCGAGACCGAGTTCACCGCCGTGCGCACCGGCTCGCAGGACGCATCCGACACCTTGTACGCGGGCGCCGACCCGATGACCGGCGCCGACATCGCCGAGACGATCTGGTGGGTCGCGACGCTGCCGCGCCATCTCAACATCAACACGCTGGAGCTGATGCCGGTCAGCCAGAGCTTCGCCGGGTTTCAGGTGGCGCGCGCCTGATCCGTCCCGCTGGCGGGAAGGATCGACCGCGCCTCAGTGGGCAGGCTCCAGCGCGATCTCGAACAGGTCGGGCCACAGCTTGCCCGTGACGAACAGCCGCCTGGCGCCCGCGTCCCAGGCGATGCCGTTCGCCACCGCCTCCGGATCGCTCACCTTCACCCGCGCGACGATCGGGCGCAGGTCAACGATGGCGGTGACGTGGCCATCGGCGGGATCGATGCGGATCAGGAACGGCTGGTGCCAGATATTGGCGAACAGCTGACCGTCCACCCATTCCAGCTCGTTGACCTGCGTCACCGGCCGGCCCTGGATGGTGACGGTGACGGTCCGCGCGACCCGGAGCGTCGCCGGATCGAGGAAACGCAGCGTGCTCGACCCGTCCGAATGGATCAGCTCGCGCCCGTCATTGGTCAGCCCCCAGCCCTCGCCGACATAATGTCCGCCGCCGACCGCCTTGAGCGTGCGCGCGTCCCAGCGATGCGCGACGCCGCCATGCCAGGTGAGGCTGATCAGCTGCCCGCCCCAGCTCGCCAGCCCCTCACCGAACTCGGCCGCCGGGATGTGCGCGCGCGCCGTCACCTTGCCGGTGGCGAGCTGGACGCGCCGCACCTCCGACCGTCCCTCCATCCCCACCGATTCGTATAGCGCGCCATCGCGCCACAGCAGCCCCTCGGTGAAGGCCTGCGGATCGTGCGGGTAGCGATGCACCACGCGCGCGGTCAGCACCGGAACGGGAGCAGGAGCGGACGCCGCCTGCGGAGCGGCGGCGACGAGCAGGAGCGGCAGGAACGGCTTCATGCGTCGATGCCTACGCCCCGCCGCCGTCACGCGCCAGTCAGACGGCGATGCCGCCGCCCCCGCCCTCGTCAGACGGCGGTGCCTCCAACCGTCAATCCGTCCATCAGCAACGTCGGCTGGCCGACGCCGGCGGGCACGCTCTGCCCCGCCTTGCCGCACACGCCGATGCCCTCGTCCAGCGCGAAGTCGTCGCCGATGCCCACCACCTTGGTCAGCGCGGTCGGCCCGTCGCCGATCAGCGTCGCGCCCTTGATCGGCGCGCCCAGCCGACCGTCCTCGATCCGATACGCCTCCGTGCACGAGAAGACGAACTTGCCCGAGACGATGTCCACCGAGCCGCCGCCGAACGACTTGGCGAAAATGCCGCGCTTGACGCGGCCCAGCAGCTCGGCCGGCTTATCGTGGCCGCCACGCATGAAGGTGTTGGTCATGCGCGGCATCGGCGCATGCGCGTAGCTCTCGCGCCGGCCGTTGCCGGTCGGCTCGACGCCCATCAGCCGGGCGTTGAGCCGGTCCTGCATATAGCCCCGCAGCACGCCGTCCTCGATCAGCACGGTTTCGCCGGTCGGTGTGCCCTCGTCGTCGATCGAGAGCGAGCCACGCCGGTCGGGCAGGCTGCCGTCGTCCACCACCGTGACGCCGGGCGCCGCGACCCGCTCGCCGATCCGGCCGCTGAACGCGGACGTGCCCTTGCGGTTGAAGTCGCCTTCCAGCCCGTGGCCGATCGCCTCGTGCAGCACGATGCCGGGCCAGCCCGGCCCCAGCAGCACCGTCATCTCCCCCGCCGGCGCGTCGACCGATTCGAGGTTGACCAGCGCCTGCGCGAGCGCCGCGTCGATGCCCCGGTTCCACGTCGCCGGGTCGACCAAGCGATCATACAGATAGCGGCCGCCGATCCCGAACGTCCCCGTCTCGCGCCGGCCCCCATGCTCCACCACGATCTGGATGTTGAGCCGGACCAGCGGGCGAACGTCGGTGGCGACAAAGCCATCGGCGCGCACCACCTCCACCACGCTCCACGTGCCCGACAGGCCCACCGAGACCTGCCGGATGCGCGGATCGCGCGCGCGCGCGGCGGCGTCGATCGTCTGGCACAGATTCACCTTGTCGGCGAAGGGCACTAGGTCGAGCGGGTCGGTGTCGACATACAGCCGCCGGTTGGTGCCGCGCGGCGCCGGCGCGCGGGCGCTCGTCGACGGATCGATCAGCCGCATCGTCTCCGCCGCGCGGCCGATCGCGGCGGCCGACAGCTCGCTGGCATGCGCAAAGGCGGTGGTCTCCCCGCTGACCGCCCGCAGCCCGAAACCGGCCTGCGTGTCGTAGCTCGCCGTCTTGAGCCGCCCGTCGTCGAACCCGAACGCCTCGGCCCGACGGTATTGGAGGTACAGCTCGCCATCGTCCGCGCTCGCCAGCGCCTGGACGGTCAGGGCCTGGGCCTCGTCGGGGGAGAGCTGGTCGCGGTAGAGGAAGGAACGGGGGTCTTGGTATGTCATTCGTCGCTGATCCTGAAGGAGCGCCCGGAACGCCGTCGATCTCGCCGCTCCTGCCACTTCATCGCCAGTCCGACGAACAGCAGCATCAACGAGATCGTGAAGAGGATGATCGTACGATCGGAAATCATGATCCCTCCCGCATGCACTGGTGGACCACCATCGCCGCCTCCCGCGTGATCGCCAATCGGGTACGTTGTCCGATATAGGGCGACGGCTCGACCTTGAGTAGAACGTCCCTTGCGATTTCACAGTGATGGCGCATGGCTTCGTCGTTGCCCTTCAACCGGTCCGTCGCGAAGCTGCCGACTGTCGCGATCGACGCCGCCAGGCTGGATGTCACGACCAACGCGCCCCAATCGGTTCGTTGCCGAGGCGCGCGCAGCGCCACTATGGGCTCCCGCCCTCGCTGATGTCGGGCAGCGTCGCCGGGTCGATCCCGTCCGCCGCGCCGCCGATCAGGATGAAGCGGCGGTCGCAATAGCCGCAATCGACATAGCCGTGCTCGTCGATCTGCAGCCACACGCGTGGATGGCCCAGCGCGGCGCCACCCGGGATGTCGCTCGCCCCGTCGCAGGCGACGCGGCGCTGATGGACGCGGCTGATCTCAAGGGGCGGATGCATGGCCTTGCGGGTAGCAAGAAGCATTGTGGGGAGGCAAGCGCCCGCCTATCCGCCACCGCATGACCGCCGCCGCACCGCCTGCCATTGGCATCGATCGCCTCGCCAAGACCTACCGGGGCGGCAAGCAGGCGCTGGACGATATCTCGTTCGCCGTGCCCCAGGGCTCGATCTTCGGCCTGCTCGGCCCCAATGGCGCGGGCAAGTCGACGCTGATCAACATCCTGGCGGGACTGGTCAACAAGACGGGCGGGCGGGCATCGATCTGGGGCTTCGACATCGACGCGCACCCGCGCAATGCGAAGCGCTCGATCGGCATCGTCAATCAGGAGATCCTGTTCGATCCCTTCTTCACGCCGTTCGAGACGCTGGAGATCCAGGCCGGGCTGTACGGCGTGCCCAAGGCACAGCGCCGCTCGCTGGAGCTGCTGCGCGCGGTGCGGCTGGAGGACAAGGCGGACGCCTATGCGCGCACGCTGTCGGGCGGCATGAAGCGGCGGCTGATGGTCGCCAAGGCGCTGGTCCATTCGCCCCCCGTGCTGGTCCTCGACGAGCCGACCGCGGGCGTCGACATCGAGCTGCGCCAACAGCTCTGGGCCTATGTCCGCGAGCTCAACGCGGGCGGGGTCACGGTGGTGCTGACCACCCACTATCTGGAGGAGGCGGAGCAACTGTGCGACCGGATCGCGATCATCAACGGCGGCCGGCTGGTGGCGAACGAACCGACCCGCGACCTGGTCGGCCGCGCGCGCGAGAAGATCGTCTCGGTGACGGTCGACCGCGACCTCGCTAAGGCGCCAGGCGCGGCCTGCTTCGAGAAGATCGTGCTGCGCGGCGCCCGCGTGCTGGAGATCACTTATGACAAGGGCCGCGTCAACGCCGGCGAGGTGCTCGCGGCGATCCAGCGCGACGGGCTCGGCATCGTCGATGTCAGTACGCGGGAGGCGGACTTGGAGGACGTGTTCCTATCGTTGACGCGCTCGGTTGGGTGAATGGCCGTCGCGGGGAAAGAGCGGCGTCATGCGAGCGATGGCATCGCAGGTCATCGGTCCATCGCAACGTAGGTGATTGACGACGTCATCGGTGTGTAACGAATTGAAGATGTGAGTTTTTTTCTCCGCGCTAGTGATTCGCCGACTGCCCATTGGCGTCGCGCACGGTATGGGGAAGCGACGAACCGGAAGTCTGGCCATTCCATCCGCCGTCGATCCTATCGATCGGAGGCTATACACCATGTCTATACGCGGATCGGCGGCCGTGGCCGCCATGATGACGGTTTTTTGCGCTCAACCGGCGCTGGCGGATACAGCCGGGTGCTGGCACCCTGACGAGGTGCGGGCGGCGCGGATTGAGCGGTTGCAGGTCATGCTCATGATCGATGCCATCAAGTGCACCGACACCAACCCGGCGACGCTGAAGAGCTACAACAGCTTCCTTGCCAAGCAGCATGATCTGGTCGTCACCAGCCGTCGCACCGTCCAGTCCCACTTCGTTCGGCTGCTCGGACCCGATGACGGGATCAAAGCGGCCACCGATTACGACACGGCGACGGGCAACCGGCTCGCGTCGAGCGGCATCGACGTGAAGCGATGCGAGACGTCGGGCATGTATGCGCGGCTCGCCACCGATGCGGGCGAGGGCGACATCCTCGCGCTCGCCGCGGTGCTGACCGGCGATGCCGCGCTGACCGAATGTCCGGTCGCGGTGGCGGAGACCGCCGGCCCGACCGCCATGGTCATCCCGGTCTGGCCCAAGCCGGTCCCCG
>NZ_CAHJWX010000179.1 GCF_903643065.1 Sphingomonas bacterium
GCGCACCTGCCCCAGCCGCGCCGCGCCCGCCTCCGCCGCCACCGCGCGCTCATCGGCGGTGAGCCCCAGCAGCACGGCGGCGCGCGACGGATCGGGAAGGGTGGGCGGCATCACCCTTCGCGGGTAGGGGGGAGTGGTTGCCGAAAGGTTAATCCTGAGTGAGGAGCACGATGACCGGCTCTTCAGAATATCGCCCGCAGGCGACAGCGGTCGTGAGGGCGATGCCGGGGCGAGATACGGCGACGAACTCGTCATCATGACCAGCTACCCGCCTGGCGTGTCCATTATGACGAGGCCCGCTTGCGGAAGGCGCTGGGCTACGGCTCAATTCGCGATTACATCATGCAACCCGCGAGGCACCGTCACAATCCGGAAGCAATGACATCGCGGCCGAGTCTACCGGAGGAAGAAATGAAGGTACCTGTTTACGTATCATCGACGCTGAAGAAGCTGGGATACATCCAAACGGATAATCACACCTTTGTCGCTAGAGCTCCTAGCTCAACTCTTGAGCACGCCTTGCATATCATGGTTTGAAAAGGCATGGGAGATCAGATTTCGATTGAGTGTTGTATAACAGAACCGTCGGTGGAAAGTTTCGCAATCGATTGTGCTCGGGATTTTGCGCCAAACCTGTACGGTGATATGCTTGACACAGGCGTGCGCACCATCCGGTTCCCGCTCGGTGAGGTTGCGGGTTGGGGCCCGCGCTGGTCCCTTCCGCTGGGCAGTAACAAAAGCGATACCGTAGATAAGATAATCAGGGGCCTTGATATTTTTGCGTTCCCATTAATGAGTACTATAAACAGCGATGAAACATTTTACAAAACTCTCAAGGAAGATATCAATCCGTTTCCGTGGCATTACTCCAATCACGCATTAAGAGCTGCTCAGTTTGTGTATATGCATTTGCGTATTGGTGAAGAGGAAGATGAAGCAGAAGCTCTCTTGATGCCCTTTCGTTCGTTGATTGAGAACAGTCTATTCAATGCTGAGCTAGGTCCTTACCTAAAAGGGTGGTGCAGCGTTACCGCGCTCAAATCTCTTGATCAAATAGGTTAGTACATCGGCACGCTGAACGATGTGACGAGCGCGTCGTTCGGCGACCTCAATCGCTGATGGTCGCGAGTAGCTCGTTCGAACGGGTGCGATCCACGACAAAGGCGATCCCGATCATTACCCTTCTTCACCCCCGCCAGCCCAGCCAGCAGCACCTCACGACGACGTTCTTCATGGTGTCCGGTTGCCAATCATGATGTTCTGATCAAGGTACCGGTCGGCAGCGACTCCGTTCAAGGAGTCGTGCCGACAGGAGGGGGTGTTGGGATGCAAACCGGGGCATTGAGATCGGTGGCGCGCAAGGTTCGTGACGAAGTCGCGCCCTTGCAGGGGCTTATCGGCTTTCGAGCCTATCGCCGGCTACAGGCCCGGCCGCGTTACTGCGAGGGCTCGGTCATGTTCCGGGGGCGCCGCCTGCGCTATTCGGATGCCGAAGGCTTCGCTCACTCGCTCGTGGAAATCTACCGGCAACAGGTCTACCTGTTCGATGACCGGACGGGATCGCCGCACATCATCGATGCCGGCGCCAATATTGGACTGAGCGTCCTTTACTTCAAAGATCGGTTCCCGCGCGCGTCGGTCGTCGCGTATGAGCCCGACGAAGAGATCTTCGACATGCTCGCGGACAATGTCGGGCAACTGCCCGATGTCACGCTGCACCGTGCCGCCGCCTGGATCGCGGACACGGAGCTGACTTTTTACCGGGAGCGATCGCTCGCCGGCTCCGTCGCCGCCGACTTTGACGGGCGGGGTGACAAGGTGAAGGTGCCGGCCGTGCGATTGCGCGACGAGATCACCAAGCGCCGGGTCACTTTCCTCAAGATCGACATCGAAGGCGCCGAGAACGAGGTGCTGTTCGACATCGCCGATGTCCTCGACAATGTGGAGCGGCTCTTCTTCGAATATCACAGCGTCGCCGGGGATCGGCAACGGCTGGGTCAGCTGTTGAACCTCGTCACGGAACGTGGCTTTCGCTTCGTCATCAACGGGACGCACGGACCCGGCCTGCCGTTCGTCGAGAGCGCGCGGTTCGGCTTCGACCTTCAGTGCAACGTCTTCTGCTATCGCAATCTGCCGAACTGACCGGCGCCCACCGCCGTCACGCCGGCTCCAATTCCCTCGGCAGCTTGAACGTGATCGTCTCGCGCGTCTGTTCGACTTCGCGCTCGGTCAGCTCGAAGCGGGTGGCGAGCAGGTCCACCAGTTCGCGCACGAGCAGCTCGGGGGCGGACGCGCCGGCGGTGATGCCCAGCGTGGTGACGCCGTCCAGGAACGACCAGTCGAGCTCGGCGGCGCGTTGGATCAGGTGGGCGGGCGTGCCCTCGCGCTCGGCGACCTCGACCAGCCGCAACGAGTTGGACGAATTGGGGGCGCCGATCACCAGCAGGGCGTCGCACGCCGCCGCGATCGCCTTCACCGCCGCCTGCCGATTGGACGTGGCGTAGCAGATGTCCTCGCCGCGCGGCGCCTGCATCAGCGGGAAGCGCGCCTGCAGCGCGGCGACGACGGCGGCGGTATCGTCCACCGACAGCGTGGTCTGCGTCAGGAAGGCGAGGTTGGCGGGATCGGCGGGCACAAAGGCGGCCACGTCCGCGATCGTCTCGATCAGCGTCATCGCGCCGGGCGGCACCTGGCCCAGCGTGCCGATCACCTCCGGATGGCCCTGGTGACCGATGAACAGGATGTGGCGCCCCGCCTCCACCAGCCGCTCGGCCTGGCGATGCACCCTGGAGACGAGCGGGCAGGTGGCGTCGAGGTAGGACAGGCCCCGATCGCGCGCCGCCGCCGGCACCGACTTGGGCACGCCATGCGCGGAGAAGACCACCGGCGCGTCGTCGGGCACCTGGTCCAGCTCTTCCACGAACACCGCGCCCTTGGCCTTGAGACTGTCGACGACGAAGCGGTTGTGGACGATCTCGTGGCGGACATAGACCGGGCGCCCGTGCCGTTCGAGCGCGAGCTCGACGATGCGGATCGCGCGGTCAACGCCCGCGCAGAAGCCGCGCGGGGCGGCGATGAGGAGCTGGAGCGCGGGCCTGGACACGGGCCTTGCCTAGCCCATTCGCTTGCGCGGGGCAAAAGCGGTTTCTATGGGCGGCCCATGCAGGTGACGGCGGAACGGATCGGGCGAGCGGCGGTGTTGGCCGCGGCCTTGGGTGTATCGGCCTGCGCGGGACGCGGCGAGCTGGACTCGAGCGGGACGGGCATCGCCACCGTGCGCTCCGCCTGCCCCAGCGTGGGCGTGCCGGCGGGCACCGGCGACGTGACGCTGTTCGATCCCGCCGGCCGCCGCGACGCGGACGCGCTGGACCTGTCGGCGACCATGACCAACGTCCGCTCGACCTGCACCGACCAGGGCGACCAGATCCTGACCGGCGTGACCTTCGACGTGCAGGCGCGGCGCCAGCGCACGGGGGCGCCCCGCGACGTGACGCTGCCCTTCTTCATCGCGGTGGTGCGCGGCGGCAGCGCGGTGGTGGCCAAGCGCGTGAGCCAGGTCACGCTCCATTTCGACGCGGGCAGCACCCGCGCGCAGGGGCCCGGCACCGCGTCGACGCTGGTGACGCGTACGGCGGCGACGCTGCCCGACGCGATCCGCCGCCAGATCACCCGCAAGCGCAAGGCGGGCGACGAGGACGCCGCCGTCGACCCGCTCACCCAGCCGGAGGTCCGCGCCGCCGTGCTGCGCACGAGCTTCGAGGCGCTGGTGGGGTTCCAGCTGACGGATGAGCAGTTGAAGTACAACGCTACGCGTTAAGGGAGTAGGGGGTAGGAGATAGGGAGTAGGGGTCGTTGGAGCCGATCCGCAGCTATCGCGATCTGATCGTATGGCAGCGTAGCTTGGAGCTCGCCGAGCGAGTGTACCAGTTCACTCGTGCTTACCCGCGCGATGAGCTGTTTGGGTTGACGTCACAGACACGCCGCGCGGCGACGTCGGTCGTCGCCAACATCGCCGAGGGCCATGGCCGGGGGACGCGCGGGGCTTATGCCGGCTTCGTCAGGATAGCCCGAGGCTCCTTGTGCGAGCTGGAGACGCATTTGTTACTGGCTGCTCGGATCGGCCTCGGCGATCCTCTACAGATTGACCAACTGCTGACCGACACGGATGAGATCGGTCGCATGCTCCGCGCCCTGATCGCCCGCTTGCGCATACCGGAAGCCCGGTAACCTACTCCCTACTCCCTACTCCCTACTCCCTCACAAGAAACTATACGGATCCACATCCACCGTGACCCGCACCTTCGCGGGCCAGTCGAGCGCGCCGAGCCAGTCGCGGATCACGTCCTGGACGTCGAGCGCGCGCCGGGCGTGGACGAGGAGGCGGTAGCGGTGGCGGCCGCGCAGCATCGCGAGCGGGGCGGGGGCGGGGCCATAGCTCGCCATGCCCTCCACCGCCGGCGCCGCGCGGCCGACCAGCCGCGCGGTCTCCAGCGCGCTCGCCTGGTCCTCCGACGAGACCACGATGGCGGCGTAGCGGCCGAACGGTGGCGCCCCGGCTTCGCGCCGCGACTCGGTCTCCGCCGCGTAGAAGGCGTCCGCGTCGCCGGTGACCAGCGCGCGCATCACCGCCGCGCCGGGGCTGTGCGTCTGCAGGAAGACGCGGCCGGGCTTCTCCCCGCGCCCGGCGCGGCCGGCGGCCTGGCGGATCTGCTGAAAGGTGCGCTCGGCGGCGCGCAGGTCGCCGCCCGCCAGCCCCAGATCGGCGTCGACGCAGCCGACCAGCGTCAGGTTGGGGAAATGATAGCCCTTGGTGACGAGCTGCGTCCCCACCACCACGTCGATGTCGCCCGCGTCCATCCGCCCGACGAACTCCGCCGCCTTGGCCGGCGACCAGATCGTGTCCGACGTGACCACCGCCGTCTTCGCCGCGGGGAACAGCGCCGCCACCTCGTCGGCGATGCGCTCGACGCCGGGGCCGCAGGCGACCAGGCTGTCCTCCGCCCGGCATTCGGGGCAGGCATTGGGGCGAGGCTCGGCATGGCCGCAATGGTGGCAGGCGAGGCGACGCGTCAGCCGGTGCTCCACCATCCAGGCCGTGCAGTTCGGGCATTGGAAGCGATGCCCGCAGGCACGGCACAGCGTCAGCGGCGCATAGCCGCGGCGGTTGAGGAACAGCAGCACCTGCTCGCGCGCGTCCAGCGTGTCGCGCATCGCGGCGACGAGCGGCGGGGCGAGCCAGCGGCCGCGCTCCGGCGGGGTGGCGATGAGGTCGATCGGCTCGATCGCGGGCA
>NZ_CAHJWX010000180.1 GCF_903643065.1 Sphingomonas bacterium
CGCGCTTGCAGCTTCGCCGCGGGCGTGGCGGCGGCGCGTTGGTCGGGGAAAGAGGATTCGAACCTCCGGCCCCTGCCTCCCGAAGGCAGTGCTCTACCAGGCTGAGCTATTCCCCGACGCTCGCACATCCCGCCGCCCCTGGTCTTTGGTGGCGAGGCCGGCGCGTCTAGCCGCGATGCGCGCCGCGTTCAACCCCGTCCGCGCCTGTCGCCGTTGTCACCGCCGCGTCGCGCTCTCGTCATGGCGGTCGCGGGAAGCTATTGACGGTGCCCGGTCCGTTCGGGACCATATCGGAGGGGAGATCGTTCATGAAGACCGTCATCGCCACGCTCGCGCTGCTCGCCACCGGCCCCGCGCTCGCGCAGGCCACGCCCGCCGCCAAGCCGTCGCCCAAGCCGACCGCCACCGCGCATGTCGTCGCCAGGTCGACCACCACCACGACCAAGACCACCGGCGCCAACATGGCGGTGCACACCACCAAGACCGGCAAGAAGATCACCTACGATTGTTCCAAGCCCGGCAACGCCAACAAGACCGCGTGCAAGAAGAAGTGAGCCGGCATGGCGCCCGCTGAGCCGGGCGCCATCGCCTTTCCGTTCGAAGGCCCGGCGGTGGTGATCGGCGCGTCCGGCGGGATCGGCGCCGCGCTGGTCACCGCCTTGCGGGCGGCTGGCCTGCCGGTCGCCGCCTTCGCGCGTTCGTTCGCCGGGGCGGCGCGGCTCGACCTTAGCGACGAGGCAAGCATCGCCGCCGCCGCCGCGTCGCTGCCCGCGCCACCGACACTGGTGATCGTCGCCACCGGCCTGCTCGACCAGCCCGAGAAGAACATGGCGCAGCTCGATCCCGCCCGCCTCGCCCGCGCCTTCGCGGTCAACGCGATCGGCCCGGCGCTGGTCGCCAAGCATTTCCTGCCACGCTGCCCGCGTGACCGCCCGACCGTGTTCGCCGCGCTCTCCGCCCGGGTCGGCTCGATCGGCGACAACCGGCTCGGCGGCTGGCACGGCTATCGCGCCAGCAAGGCCGCGCTCAACCAGCTAATCCGCACGCTCGGCATCGAGCAGGCGCGCCGCAATCCGCGCGCGGTCGTCGCCGCGCTGCACCCCGGCACGGTCGACACCGGCCTGTCCCGCCCCTTCCAGGCCAACGTGCCCGCCGACCGGCTGTTCACGCCCGACCAGTCGGCGGCGCACCTGCTGGCGGTGATCGCCCGGCTCACCCCCGCCGACAGCGGTCGCCTGTTCGCCTGGGACGGCGCCGAGATCACGCCCTGACCCGGCTCGTGCGGGCGCGTGCGCGTGACAATTGGACGCGGCGCGGCTAGGGAAGACGGTCACGCTTCCGTCACGAAAGTCTTGCCTTGGCCGACGAGATCCTCCTCGCGGAGCCCTCCGACATTTCCACCATCTCGATCGTTGACGAGATGCGGTCGAGCTATCTCGATTACGCCATGTCCGTCATCGTCTCGCGCGCGCTGCCGGACGTCCGCGACGGACTGAAGCCCGTCCACCGCCGCATCCTCTGGGCCAGCCAGGAGGGTGGCTTCGTCGCCGGCCGCGCCTATCGCAAATGCGCCAAGATCGTCGGCGACGTGATGGGCAACTACCATCCGCACGGCGACAGCGCGATCTACGAGGCGCTCGCGCGGCTGGCGCAGGACTGGTCGATGCGCGTGCCGCTGATCGACGGCCAGGGCAATTTCGGCTCGATGGACCCCGATCCCCCCGCCTCGATGCGCTACACGGAGGCGCGGCTCGCCAAGGTCGCCAATTTCCTGCTCGGCGATGTCGACAAGGACACGGTCGATTTCGCCCCCAATTACGATGGCTCGACGCGCGAGCCCACCGTGCTGCCCGCGCGCTTCCCCAACCTGCTCGTCAACGGCGCCGGCGGCATCGCGGTCGGCATGGCGACCAACGTGCCGCCGCACAATCTGGGCGAGGTGGTCGATGCCTGCCTCGCCTATATCGCCCGGTCGGTGGAAGGTGGGGACGCCATCACCACCGAGGAGCTGATGCAGATCGTGCCGGGTCCGGACTTCCCGACCGGCGCGATCATCATGGGCCGCGTCGGCACGCGCTTGGCCTATGAGACCGGGCGTGGCTCCATCGTCGTCCGCTCGCGCCACGAGATCGAGGAACGCGGGGAGCGGCGCACGATCGTGCTGACCGAGATCCCCTATCAACAGGGCAAGGACGCGCTGGTCGCGCGCATCGCGGAGGCGGTGAAGGAAAAGCGCGTCGAGGGTGTCAGCGAGGTCCGCGACCTGTCCAACCGCGAGGGCGTGCGTATCGTCATCGACCTGAAGCGCGACGCGACGGTGGACGTCGTCCTCAACCAGCTGTGGCGGCACACGCCCGCTCAAGGGTCCTTCCCCGCCAACATGCTCGCGATCCGGGGCGGCCGGCCGGAGCTGCTCAACCTGCGCGACATCATCGAGGCGTTCGTGCGCTTCCGCGAGGAGGTCATCACCCGGCGCTCCAAATACGAGCTGGCCCGCGCCCGCGAGCGCGCCCATGTGCTGCTCGGCCTCGTCATCGCGGTCACCAACATGGACGAGGTGGTGCGGATCATCCGCGGCTCCGCCAGCCCGGCGGAGGCGCGCGAGGCGCTGCTGCGGCGCGAATGGCCGATCGACCAGATCCGGTCATACATCATGCTGGTCGAGGCGATCGAGCCGCAGGCCGACGCCGACGTGTACCGCCTCTCCGACGCGCAGGTGAAGGCGATCCTGGACCTGCGGCTCAACCGCCTCACCGCGCTCGGCCGCGAGGAGATCGGCGACGAGCTGAAGGAGCTGGCCGGCTCGATCGCGGCACTGCTCCACATCCTCGCCGATCGCGGCCGGCTGTACGAGGTGATGCGCGAGGAGCTGGCGGCGGTGCGCGCCGAGTTCGCGACGCCGCGCCGGACGCAGATCGCCGCCGCCGCCGAGGGGATCGAGGACGAGGACCTGATCGAGCGCGAGGACATGGTCGTCACCGTCACGGTCGGCGGCTATATCAAGCGCACCCCGCTCGACGCCTTTCGCGCGCAGCGGCGCGGCGGCAAGGGCCGCGCCGGGATGGCGACCAAGGACGAGGACGCGATCGTCGGCCTGTTCGTCACGTCGACGCACACGCCCGTCCTGTTCTTCTCCACCGCCGGCAAGGCCTATCGCCTCAAGGTCTGGCGCCTGCCGGAGGGCGGGCCGGCGACGCGCGGACGGCCGATGGTCAACCTGCTCCCGCTCGGCCCCGGCGAGACGATTTCCGCCGTGCTGCCCCTGCCGGAGGACGAGGCCGACTGGGCCAGGCTCCACGTCATGTTCGCGACCGCGAACGGGCTGGTCCGGCGCAATTCGATGGACCAGTTCGCCAACATCCCGCGCGCCGGCAAGATCGCGATGCGCTTCGCCACAGAGGAAGGCGAGGAGGAGACGGGCGATCGGCTGATCGGCGTGTCGCTGCTGTCGCAGGCCGACGACGTGCTGCTCGCGACGCGTCAGGGCCGCGCGATCCGCTTTCCGGGCACCGCCGTGCGCGAGTTTCAGAGCCGTACCTCGGCCGGGGTGCGCGGCATGCGGCTCGCGTCCGGTGACGAGGTCATCTCGCTGTCGATCCTGGCGGGCCGCGACTCGGGGCGGGAGGAGTTCATCCTCACCGTGTGCGCCAACGGCTATGGCAAGCGGACCAGCGCGCATGAATACCGCCGCACTAATCGCGGTGGCCAGGGAATCACCAACATCGGCAATTTGGACCGCAACGGCCCGGTGGTGGCGAGCTTCCCCGCGCATGCGGGCGAGCAGCTGATGCTGGTCACCGATCAGGCCAAGCTGATCCGCCAGTCGGTCGGCGACACGCGCGTGATCGGGCGCGGCGCGGCGGGCGTGCGGCTGTTCGACGTTGCCGCCGGCGAGCACGTCGTCTCCGCCGCGCGCATCGACGAGCCCGACGAGGAGGTCGCGACGACGCTGGACGAGCTCGCGGACGCGCGCGCCGACGGGCTGACCGTCGACGACGGCACCGGCCCCGAGACGATGGACGAGCGTCAGGCGGAGGACGACGAGTGAGGGACGCCGTCGCCTTCAAGGTGCTGACCGCGGCCGAGCTGGCCGAGCTGGAAGCGGGCAGCTTCGCCGGCTCCGCCGCCGACCGGCGCGACGGCTACCTCCACCTCTCCACCGCCGCGCAGCTGACCGCCACCGTCGACAAACACTACGCCGGCCAGACCGACCTGCACGTGGCGGAGGTCGATCTGGAGCCGCTGGGCGATGCGATCCGCTGGGAAGCGGCGCGTGACGGCCAGGACTTCCCGCACCTTTACGCTTCCTTGCCCCTCGACGCCGTGGTCGCCTACTCCCCGCTGGAGCGCGACGACGCGGGTCAGGTAAAGCTCCCGGTCGCGGGCTGATCCCGTCATCCCGGCCTTGAGCCGGGATCCCGCTTCTTTTTACTCGATCGCGAGATACCGCGGGCTCCCGGGTCAGACCCGGGGCGCCGATAGCAGTTGCACGCGGCTCATCCTTTCGCTATTTCTGTCATAACAGAAATAAGCGAATCTCATGCCCCTGCTCGACCACCCCGACGCCAAGGCCTTCGTGCTCCACTGGGGGGAGATGGGCACGCATTGGGGCGTGAACCGCTCGGTCGCGCAGATCCACGCGCTGCTCTACCTTGCCGACCAGCCGCTCACCGCCGAGGCGATCGTCGATCGGCTGCGCTTGGCGCGCTCCAACGTCTCCACCGCGCTGCGCGAGCTGCAGGGCTATGGCATCGTGCGGCGCGTCCATGTCGATGGCGACCGGCGCGATCACTTCCTCGCCGAGACCGATCTGTGGGAGATGCTGCTGCGCATCACAGCCGAGCGCAAGCGCCGCGAGATCGATCCCACCATCGTGCTGCTGCGCGAGCTGAGCGAGCGTCTCGCCGCCGATCCCGACGCGCCCGCGCACCTGCGGCAGCGGATCGGGCGGTTGCACGAGTTCATGGGCACGCTGGGCGGCTGGTACGACCAGATGCGCGGGCTCCCCAAGCCGACGCTGGTTGGGTTGATGAAGCTGGGCGGCAAGGTCGCCCGCTTCCTTCCCGGCGCCAAGATCAAGGGCTGAGCCGATGCCGGGCACCGCCGACCCATGCGTGTTTCTTTCTGGAATGACTGAAAGGAGAGAAAGCTGATGACCTACGATCCCCGCGGGCCGGACCCGGTGCCGCTCCGCGACCGGCCGCTTCGCCCCGCCGCAGGGGCCAGTCTCGGCGACGCTTGTAGTCCTCGCCGGCCTGGCGACGATCCTGATCGG
>NZ_CAHJWX010000181.1 GCF_903643065.1 Sphingomonas bacterium
CGCTCCCTCCGCCGCCATCCCGCCCGCGACCGACCCGGCAAGCCGCCCGAAGGCCCCCAGCCGCGCCAACCGCCCGGCGGGCACCGCGCGGCCCTGATCGTCATCGCTCATGATCGACATATGGGGGGTGATCCTGCCCCGCCAAGCCGGAGAGGTCAGCTCGGCCGTTCCGTGTCGGCGGCGAGCAGCCAGCCCAATGCCTCGCGACGATCGGCGAAGACGCGGATCGTGTCTCGCCCGGCCTGCACGCGCGCCATCTGCTGCGACACCAGCGGGGAGATGCTGACCACCGCGATGCGACGGCCGAACGGCACCGCCGGATTGTTCCAATAGGCGGCGAACAATTCCAGCACGACGGGCGAGAAGACCTTCACCTCGGTCAGGTCATAAAGCGTGACGTGCGTGCCGGCCTGCTCCTCAAGCGAACGGATCGCGGCATGCAGGTCGGTCGCCGCCGCCTCCAGTCCCGCGACATCGACGAAGCCGCTCGCGGTGATGCTCACCAGCGCCTGCGCGCGACTGACCACGACCTTGTGCATGGGTTAGGCGTAGCGCGGGTCTGGTTAACGGGTGGTGATGCGATCGCTCCGACCGTTCCTCAGGCACGGTTCGCCGCGCTCAGCGCCGCGCGCACGCTGGCGGTCGCCACGTCCGGGTCGATGCCGACGCCCCACACCGCGCGACCATCGGGCAGGCGGCATTCGAGGTAGCTCGCTGCCAGCGCGCCCGCGCCGCCGCCGATCGCGTGCTCGGCATAGTCGGCGACGTCCAGCGCCACGCCAGCCTCCGCCAGCGCCGCGATCACGCCCGAGATCAGCCCGTTGCCGCGCCCGCTGATCGATCGCTCGGCGCCGTTCACCGCGACGCGGCCGACGAACAGCCGGTCGCCCGGCGCGCCCGTCTCCTGATAGTCGCGCAGCACGAAGCGGTCGGTGTCGCTGGCCAGATAGACCCGATCGAACAGCGCGCCGATGTCACGGGCGTCCAGCTCGCGGCTGGTCTCGTCCGCCAGCGCCTGAATATGGCGGCTGAAATCGGCCTGCAGCCGCTTGGGCAGGCGCAGGCCCCGATCCTGTTCCAGCACCCAGGCGACGCCGCCCTTACCCGACTGCGAGTTGACGCGGATCACCGCCTCGTAGCTGCGGCCCAGATCGGCGGGGTCGATCGGCAAGTACGGCACCTCCCACCTGTCGTCATTCTGTTGTTCGCGCGCGTGAAAACCCTTCTTGATCGCGTCCTGGTGCGACCCCGAAAAGGCGGTGAAGACGAGGTCGCCGGCATAGGGCGTGCGCGGATGGACGGGCAGCTGGGTGCAGTAGCGCACCGTCTCGATCACCTCGTCGATGTCCGACAGGTCGAGACCGGGCGCGATCCCCTGCGTGTACAGGTTCAGCGCGACCGTCACCAGATCGCAATTTCCCGTCCGCTCGCCATTGCCGAGCAGGCAGCCCTCCACCCGATCGGCGCCCGCCATCAACCCCAGCTCGGCCGCGGCGACCCCCGTGCCGCGATCGTTGTGCGGGTGAAGCGACAGCAGCACCGTCTCGCGGTTCGGCACGTGGCGCCCGAACCATTCGATCTGGTCGGCATAGACGTTGGGCGTCGCGCATTCGACGGTGGCGGGCAGGTTGAGGATCAGCGGCTTGTCCGCCGTGGGCCGCAGCACTTCCATCACGGCGGCGCAGACCTCCAGCGAGAAGTCCAGCTCGGCGGTCGAGAAGGTCTCGGGCGAATATTCGAAGCGCCAGTCGGTGTCCGGCCGCGCCGCCGCCTCGTCGCGCAGCAGCTTGGCGCCGGCGACCGCGATCGCCTTGATCTCCGCGCGGCTCATCCCGAAGACGATGCGCCGCCACGCGGGGCTGACCGCATTGTACAGGTGCACGATCGCGCGCGGCGCGCCGGCCAGACTGTCAAAGGTGGTGCCGATCAGGTCGGCGCGCGACTGGGTCAGCACCTGGATCGTCACGTCGTCCGGCACGCGTCCGGCGCGGACGAGGCCGGCGATGAAATCGAACTCCGTCGCGCCCGCCGACGGAAAGCCGACCTCGATCTCCTTCAGCCCGACGCGGACGAGCAGGTCGAACAGCCGCGTCTTTTTCTCCGCGTCCATCGGATCGATCAGCGCCTGGTTGCCGTCGCGCAGATCGGTGGACAGCCAGCGTGGCGCCGTCGTCAGCGTGCGCGACGGCCAGCGCCGGTCGGGCAGGTCGATCGGCGGGAACGGGCGGTATTTGGTGGACGGATCGCGCAGCATGGGGCTCTCGGACGAAAAGGCTCGGGTCCTCAGGCGCGAAAAGGGACGAGCGCGCCTAAGGGCGCGTAAGTCGCAGGGCCACCAACGTCATGCGCTGTGTCTGCCCCGAAACGGGCCGGCTGTCCACCGCCGACCCCATGCTGATCGAGATTGTCTTGCGCGGCGCGGAAGGTCTCCTATCGCCGGCATCATGCGTCAGATCATCTATCAAAGCGTCGCCACCACGCGGGACGCCAGCGAGGAAGCGCCCGAGATCCTGCGCGGCGCGCGGCCGTTCAACGGCTTGAACGGCGTCACCGGCCTGCTCTGCGCGTCGGACGGCAAGTTCCTCCAGGTGCTGGAGGGGCCGGACGAGAGCGTCGATATCGCCATGGCGCGCATCCTCAAGGATCCTCGTCATCACCGGATCGAGATCCTGGTCAACGAGGAAATCGAGGAGCGCGCCTTCGGCGATTGGACGATGGCCTATCGGGATCAGGGCCATCCCGCCGACCTGCTCGAAGATCGCCTGCGCGCGATGATCCGTCACGCGCCGCCCGCGATCGCCGACCGGTTCCGCCAGTTCCTCACTGGCGATCGCCGGCCGCCCGACACCACCGGCTAGTCCGCCTCGAACGCGGCGTTGATCGTCAGCCGGACCTCGTCCGAGACGAGCGGGATGCCGTAATTGATACCGAAGTCGGAGCGCTTGATCGCGGTGGTCGCGTGGAAGCCGACATTGGTCTTCTTGGCGCCCATCACCGCCTGCCCCGCGCCGACGAAGGTCGCCGCCAGCGTCACCGGCCTGGTCACGCCCTTGAGCGTCAGGTTGCCGGTGATCGTCGCGGTCGTGCCGTTCGCGACGATGCGCGTCGAGGTGAAGGTGCCCGTCGGGTATTTCGCCGCGTCGAAGAAGTCGGGCGTCTTGAGATGCGTGTCGAGCGCCGCGACGGTGGTGGACACCTTGTCGATCGGAAAGGTGATCGAGACCTGGCTGGCGGCCGGGTTCTTCGGATCGAGCGTCAGCGTGCCGGTCGGCTGGGTGAACTGGCCGGTATATTCGGTGAAGCCCATGTGGTTGACGGTGAACAGCACCTGGGTGTGGCCGGTATCGACATGGTAGCTGCCCGCCGTCGCCAGCGCGGTCGACGGCTTGCCGGGCTGGCTGCTCGGGGCCTGCGCCAGCGCGGGCGCGGCGAGGAGAAGGGCGGCGAAGGTAAGGCGCATGCGAGAGTCTCCTGTGTTCGTAGCCATGCTGGTCCGGGTTGGCGCGCGCGTCAAATCCCGAACCGGTTAACGCAACGTTTCAGTTCTTCGCCCGGTCCACCAGCTGGTTCTGGCCGATCCACGGCATCATCGCGCGCAGCCGGGCGCCCACCGTCTCGATCGGGTGCGCGGCGGCGGCCTTGCGCGACGCCTTCAGCTCGGGGCTGCCCGCGCGCGTGTCGAGCACGAAGTCGCGCACGAAGCGCCCGGCCTGGATGTCCGCGAGCACGCGCTTCATCTCCGCCTTGGTCTCGCTGGTGACGATGCGCGGGCCGGTGGTGATGTCGCCATATTCGGCGGTGTTGCTGATCGAATAGCGCATGTTGGCGATCCCGCCCTCGTACATCAGGTCGACGATCAGCTTCACTTCGTGCAGGCATTCGAAATAGGCCATTTCGGGGGCATAGCCGGCCTCCGTCAGCGTCTCGAACCCCGCCTGGATCAGGTGGGAGAGCCCGCCGCACAGCACCGCCTGCTCGCCGAACAGGTCGGTCTCGCATTCCTCGCGGAAATTGGTCTCGATGATCCCCGATCGCCCGCCGCCCACGGCCGACGCATAGGCGAGCGCCACGTCGTGCGCATTGCCCGACGCGTCCTGGTGCACGGCGATCAGGCACGGGACGCCGCCGCCGCGCTGATATTCGGAACGCACCGTATGGCCCGGGCCCTTGGGCGCGATCATCACCACGTCCAGGTCGGGGCGCGGCTCGATCAGCCCGAAATGCACGTTGAGCCCGTGCGCGAAGGCGAGCGTGGCGCCTTCCTTCAGATTGGCGGCGAGGTCGTCGGCGTAGATCGCGGCCTGATGCTCGTCGGGCGCCAGGATCATCACCACGTCCGCCCACCGCGCGGCGTCGGCGTTGGCCAGCACGGTGAAGCCCGCGTCCTGCGCCTTCCTGGCGGAGGCGGAACCGGGCCGCAGCGCGACGGCGACCTCCGCGACGCCCGAGTCGCGCAGGTTCTGCGCATGGGCGTGGCCCTGGCTGCCATAGCCGACGATGGCGACCTTCCGGGTCGAGATCAGGCCGAGATCGGCGTCGTGGTCATAGTAAACGCGCATATTGTTCTGTCCTCTTGTTGTTCGTCATGCCGGACTTGTTTCAGCATCCACGCGCGACAGCCTGTCCCAGTGGCGTCCGGCCGGTGGACGCGGCGTCACGCAGGACCCTGAAACAGGTTCAGGGTGACGAGGTGCTCATGCCGCCTCTCGCCCGCGCGCGATGGCGACGACGCCGGTGCGGGCGACCTCGATCAGCCCGACCTCCGCCATCAGCGCGACAAAGGTATCGATCTTGTCGCGCCCGCCCGTCACCTCGAACACGAACGAGCCGGTGGTCGCGTCGAGCACGCGGGCGCGATAGATGTCGGCGAGGCGCAGCGCCTCGATCCGGTGATCGCCCGTGCCCGCCACCTTGACCAGCGCCAGCTCGCGCTCGACATGGGGGCCGAGCGCGGTCAGATCGGTGACGGAATGGACGGGCACTAGCCGATCAAGCTGGGCGATGATCTGTTCCATAACGTGCGCCGACGCCGAGGTGACGATCGTCAGCCGCGACACCGCCTTGTCGGCGGTCACGTCGGACACGGTCAGGCTCTCGATATTATAGCCGCGCGCGGTGAACAGCCCCGCGACGCGCGCGAGGATGCCGGGCTCGTTGTCGACGAGCACGGCGAGCGTGTGGCGTTCGGCGGCCTCGGGGGCGATCTGCATGTTCTTAGCCCCTCCCCTTCAGGGGAGGGGTTGGGGTGGGG
>NZ_CAHJWX010000182.1 GCF_903643065.1 Sphingomonas bacterium
AACACGGCGGCGCAGGGCGCGCGGTGGCGCGGGGCGGGCGGGGGGCCGTGCGACGTCATGGTCGATACCGGCATCAACCGGCTGGGCGTGTCGCCGGACGAGGTGCGCGGCGGCCTGCTCGACGGGCTGGCGATCGACACGGTGATGAGCCACCTCGCCTGCGCCGACGAGGACAGCGCCACCAACGAGCGCCAGCGCGCCGCCTTTGCGGGGCTGGCGGACGCGGTCGGCGCGGCGCGGCGCAGCCTTGCTAATTCGGCGGGGATCGCGCTCGGGCCGGACTATCGGTTCGATCTCACCCGGCCGGGGCTGGCGCTCTACGGCGGCGTGCCGCGCCGCGAGTTCGGCCAATTGATCCGGCAAGTGGTGTACCCGCAGGCGCAGGTGCTCCAGGTCCGGTCGGTGCCGGCGGGCGAGCGGGTGGGGTATAACGCCACCTGGACCGCGCCGGTGGACACGCGCGTCGCCGTCCTCAACATCGGCTATGCGGACGGCTATTGCCGAGGCTTCTCCGGCGTCGGCGAGGCCTGGGCCGGGGACGCGCGGCTGCCGGTGATCGGGCGCGTGTCGATGGACCTCGTCACGGTGGACGCGACGGCGGCGGACGTGGCGGAGGGTGACTGGGTGACGATCGGGTTCGACGTGGCGGTCGCGTCGGCGGCGTCGGGGATGTCGCCCTACGAGCTGTTGACCAGGCTCGGGCCTCGCTTCGACCGCGTTTGGGTGTAGAGGCGCCGTCATGTCGCTACGGCCGTTCCACCTCGCCTTTCCCGTCCACGACCTCGCCGCCGCGCGCGCCTTCTACGGCGGCACGATGGGCTGCGCGGAGGGTCGGTCGAGCGAGACGTGGATCGATTTCGACCTGTTCGGGCATCAGATCGTGGCGCATCTCGATCCCGCCGCGACGCCGGTCGCGGTCGCCAACGCGGTGGACGGCCACGACGTGCCGGTGCCGCATTTCGGCGTGGTGCTGACCCCGGCGCAGTGGGACGTGCTCGCCACCCGCGTCGCGGCGGCGGGCGTGGCGTTCGGCATCGCGCCGCATACCCGCTTCAGGGGGCAGGTCGGCGAACAGTCGACCATGTTCTTCCGCGACCCCAGCGGCAACGCGCTGGAGTTCAAGGCATTCGCGGACGACGGAATGCTGTTCGCGCGGTAAGGTGGTAGAGCAATCATGGCCCAACCGATCACGCTCGATCTTCCGCACTCGCTCGGCAAGGCGCGGGTGCGCGAGCGGCTGGACAGCCGGATCGGCCGGCTGGGCGACAGGATTCCCGGCGGCGCGCGGGTCGAGCATCGCTGGGACGGCGACACGCTGTTGTTCAGCGTCCATGCGATGGGCCAGGAGGTGAAGAGCAGCGTCACCGTGTTTGACACGCATGTCCATGCGGTGATCGACCTGCCGGGGTTGCTGGGGCTGTTCGCGGGGCCGATCCGCGCCGCGATCCAGCGCGAGGCGCCCAAGCTGCTGACCTGAGCCGCCGCCTTCACGCCCCGGCGCCTTTATTTCGTCTCAACTCGCGCCTAGGCGCGGCCGGGTTCCAACGGGTCGAGAATGACATGAGACTGGAGGCCGGGGTCGAGCCGCGATCGGCGACGACGGACGACGGCGCGGGGCCGCTGGTGCCCAGCCTGTCGGCCATCTCGGGCGCCCCCGCGCCCGGCGCGCCGATGCAGGCGGAGCGCGGCCGGCCGCTTATCATCCGGATCGGCAAGCACCTGCGCGGGGCGTTCGACCGGCTGATCGCGTCGGGCTCGCTGGTGCCCAACGATCCGGTGTTGGACGTGCGCGACTTCCCCTGGACGCAGCTGCTGCGCGATCACTGGACGACGATCCGCGACGAGGCGATCGCGGTGGCGCTGCGGGGGCAGGCGTCGCCGTCGCTCGCCACGATCTCGCCCGATCACCGCTCGATCGCGGAGGTCGACAAATGGCGATCGTTCTTCATCTGGGGCTATGGCTATCGTATCGACGACAACGCCGACCGTTGCCCGCGCACGGCGGCGCTGGTGGAGCGCATCCCCGGGCTGAACAGCGCGTTCTTCTCCATCCTGGCGCCCGGCACGCACATCCCCGATCATCGCGGCGTCACCAAGGGGATCATCACCACGCATCTGGGGCTGATCGTCCCCCGGGACGGCGACGTGCGCATGCGCGTCCACGACCGGGTCGTGCGCTGGGCGGAGGGCGAGACGTTGGTGTTCGACGACACCTATCACCACGAGGTCTGGAACGAGACGAGCGGCACCCGCGTGGTGCTGCTGCTCCACACCGAACGCCCGCTGCGCCAGCCGGGCAAGTGGTTCGCCGACCTGTTCATGGGCTTCGTCAAGCGCTCCGCCTTCGTGCAGGAAGCGCGGAACAACATCTCGAGCTGGAACGCGGCGGTGAAGCAGTTGGATGTGTGAGGAGGTGGGGGTTAGGCAATAGGCAATCGGCAATAGGCAATAGCAATAGGCAGGAGAGCTGGGTGACTTCTCGCGTCGCAAGCCATCGTGACCTGCTCGTTTGGCAGCGTGGGATGTTAATCGCCGAGCAGGTCTACCTCCTGACGCGCGGTTTCCCGCGTGATGAACTGTTCGGGTTGACGTCGCAGATGCGGCGGGCCGCCGTCTCCGTTCCGGCCAACATCGCCGAGGGCTATGGTCGAGGCACGCAGGCATCCTACCTCAGCTTTCTGCGCATCGCGCGGGGATCGCTGCTGGAACTCGAAACGCATCTGATCCTCGCGGCTCGCGTCGGCCTCGCGTCAGACACCGCCGTGGACGGCTTGGCGGCGGACATCGCCGAAGTGGGCCGCATGTTGCAGGCGCTGATCACCAAGGTGCGCGACACGCCGCCCGTCCGCTGACCTGTTGCCTATTGCCTATTGCCTCCCGGCATCTCCCTTGCACCTCTCGCCCCGCCGCGCCACATCAATCCCATGCTGATTGAAACCGAACCCACCCCCAATCCCGCGACGCTCAAGTTCCTGCCGGGGCGTACCATCATGGATTCCGGCACGCGCGATTTCGCGACGCCGGAGGAGGCGGAGGCGTCGCCGCTGGCCGACGCGCTGTTCGGGCTGGGCGATGTGACGGGGGTGTTCTTCGGGCGCGACTTCGTGTCGGTCACGGCGGGGCCGGGGGTGGACTGGCGCGCGCTGAAGCCGGACGTGCTGAGCCTGCTGCTCGACCATTTCAGCGCCGCCATGCCGCTGTTCCGGCCCGTCGCCGCGGGCTTCAGCGTGCCGAGCGAGCCGAGCTTCGCCGACGATCCCGCCGACGCGGACATCGTCGCGCAGATCAAGGAGCTGATCGACACGCGCGTGCGCCCGGCGGTGGCCAACGATGGCGGCGACATCGTCTATCGCGGGTTCGACAAGGGCAAGGTGTTCCTGCAGATGCAGGGCGCCTGCTCGGGCTGCCCGTCCTCGTCGGCGACGCTGAAGCAGGGCATCGAGCAGCTGTTGCGCTATTACGTGCCCGAGGTCAGCGAGGTCCGGGCCGTCTGAGCCACCACATCACGGGAGTAGACATGACCCAGCCGATCGACGACGCCGCGCTCGACCAGCTCTTCCGCACCGCGCGATCCTATAACGGCTACACCGACCAGCCCGTGTCGACCGATCAGCTCCACGCGGTGTGGGAGCTGATGAAATGGGGCCCGACCTCGGCCAACCAGATGCCGGCGCGGCTGGTCTGGTGCACCAGCGTGGAGGCGAAGGAGAAGCTGGCGGCCTGCTGTTCGGCGACCAACCAGCACAAGATCCTGGGCGCGCCGGTCAGCGTGATCATCGCGATGGATACCGAGTTCCACGAGGAGCTGCCCTGGCTGTTCCCCCATGTCGATGCCAAGGCGTGGTTCACCGGCAATGCGGAGCTGCGCCAGGCCTCGGCGTTCCGCAACTCGACGCTGCAGGGCGCGTATTTCATCATGGCGGCGCGAGCGGTGGGGCTCGATACCGGGCCGATGTCGGGCTTCGACGCGGGCGCGGTGGACAAGGCGTTCTTCGCCGACCAGTCATCGGTCCACACCAACTTCATCTCCACGCTGGGCGTGGGCGACCCGGCGAGCGTGCACGCGCGCCTGCCCCGGCCCGATTTCGACAAGTTCGGCCGGATCGCCTGAGCCCTTCGTCACCCCGAGCGACATCGCCCAGGGTTCCGGCGATGCGCAGCATCGTCGGAAGGGCGATGGAGGGTTGACCCGGAGCCCTGCTACCTCGACGGCGGGGAAGGCAGCATTGCGATGCAACGCCGGGATGACGAACAAAGCAACGCGGCGCCTCTCCTTGTCTCAACGCACCCTCGTCATCGACACCGCCACCGCCGCCTGTTCGGTCGCGCTGATCGAGGGTCGCGTGACGGTCGCGGCGATCCATGAGGAGGTTGGGCGCGGCCATGCCGAGCGTCTGATCCCGATGATCGCCGAACTCCCGGGCGGTGGCTGGGCGGATCGCATCTTGGTCGATGTAGGACCTGGCAGCTTCACCGGCATCCGCGTCGGCGTCGCGGCCGCGCGGGGGTTGGCGCTGGGCTGGGGCGTTCCCGTGACCGGCTATTCCGCGCTGGCGCTCATCGCCAACCAGATGTTCAGCGCGGCCGGCCTGGACGATGACGCCACGGTTGCCGTCGTGCTGGAGGGCGGGCATGGCGAGGTCTTCATGCAGACCTTCGCCGATGCCCCCTTTGCCGCGCTCGACGAGCTGGCGTCGTTGAAGCTGGCGGATGCGCTGGCGCGGATCGGCGACCGGCTGGCGTTCGGTCCGGGGCTGAAGCATCTGGTCGGGATGCGGCAGGCCCAGCTAGGTGCCGCCGTGCCGCCGCAGGCTTCTTGGGCCAAGCTGTTGCCGGAAGAGTTCACGCGATTACCGCCGCGCCCAATCTATGGTCGCGCGCCAGACGCGAAGCCTGTCCCGAGCCGCGCCGAGGGAACGCCCGCCTGATGGCGACGCGGTCGCTGACGCTCCGGGCGGGCGCCGCGCGCGACATCGATCTGGTCGAGCGTTTGATCTATTCAGGTTTCGATCCGCGCTTTGGCGAGGCCTGGACGCGCGGCCAGTGCCTGGGCGTGCTGGCGATGCCGGGCGTCCGCCTGCTGCTCGCCCATGCCGATGACGAGCCGGCGGGCTTCGCGCTGTCGCGCCAGGTGCTGGACGAGGTGGAGCTGCTGTTGATCGCGGTCGCGCCCGCGCAGCGGCGGCGCGGCGTTGGCCGGGCGCTGCTGCGC
>NZ_CAHJWX010000183.1 GCF_903643065.1 Sphingomonas bacterium
CGATCTCGCGCCTGTTGGTGGGCGCCGCCGGGCGGGCGTGAGGCGGGGAGGCAATAGGCAATTGGCAAACGGCGATGCGGCGGGCACCTCTGTTGCCTCTTGCCTCTTGCCTATTGCCTCTTGCCCCTCATCGCGAAGCCGGTCGGACGCCATATAAAGGAACCTTTATATCTGCCGCGCGCCGCGCTACAGGTCCGCATCCGGCACGGGCGCGAGGCCCGCCGACCACGACCGATAGGAGTTCCGCCCCGTGGCCACCGTTCTCGACCGCGAGACCAGCGCGCCCGCGCCTGATCACGTCATCCGCGACATCGGCCTGGCCGAGTTCGGCCGCGCGGAGATCCGCATCGCCGAAACGGAGATGCCGGGCCTGATGGCGTTGCGCCAGGAGTTCGGCGCGTCGCAGCCGCTCAAGGGCGCGCGCATCACCGGCTCGCTGCACATGACGATCCAGACGGCGGTGCTGATCGAGACGCTGACCGCGCTGGGCGCCGACGTGCGCTGGGCGACGTGCAACATCTATTCGACGCAGGATCACGCCGCCGCCGCGATCGCCGCCACCGGCGTGCCCGTGTTCGCGATCAAGGGCGAGAGCCTGGCCGAATATTGGGACTATGTGGGCGACATTTTCGCCTGGGATCGCGAGACGGAGGGCCAGACCGCCAACATCATCCTCGACGATGGCGGCGACGCGACGATGTTCGCGCTGTGGGGCGCCCGGCTGGAGCGTGGCGAGACCTTCGGCGAGCCGGAGAACGACGAGGAGGTCGAGTTCCAGCGCGCGCTCAAGGCGTTCATCGCCAAGCGGCCCGGCTATCTGACGCAGACGGTCAGGAACCTGAAGGGCGTGTCGGAAGAGACCACCACGGGCGTCCACCGCCTGTACGAGATCGCCAAGAAGGGCGAGCTGCCGTTCCCGGCGATCAACGTCAACGACAGCGTCACCAAGTCGAAGTTCGACAATCTGTACGGGTGCAAGGAGTCGCTGGTGGACGCGATCCGTCGCGCGACCGACGTGATGCTGGCGGGCAAGATCGCCACCGTCGCGGGCTTCGGCGACGTCGGCAAGGGCTCGGCGGCGAGCCTGCGCAATGGCGGCGCGCGGGTGCTGGTGACGGAGGTCGACCCGATCTGCGCGCTGCAGGCCGCGATGGAGGGCTTCGAGGTGGTGACGATGGAGGAGGCGGTGACGCGCGCCGACATCTTCGTCACCGCGACCGGCAATGCCGACGTCATCACCGCCGATCACATGGCGGCGATGAAGCCGATGAGCATCGTGTGCAACATCGGCCATTTCGACAGCGAGATCCAGATCGCGGCGCTGTCCAACTACAAGTGGACGGAGGTGAAGCCCGGCACCGATCTGGTCGAGTTCCCGGACGGCAAGCAGATCATCGTGCTCGCCAAGGGCAGGCTGGTGAATTTGGGCTGCGCGACGGGGCATCCCAGCTTCGTCATGTCGGCAAGCTTCACCAACCAGACGCTCGCGCAGATCGAGCTGTGGACCAAGGGCGACCAGTACAAGAACGAGGTCTACGTCCTGCCCAAGCATCTCGACGAGAAGGTCGCGGCGCTCCACCTGGCGAAACTGGGCGTGCAGCTATCCAAGCTGTCCGACAAGCAGGCCGGCTATATTGGCGTGCCGGTGAACGGGCCGTTCAAGCCGGATCATTACCGGTACTGAGCTTGCGCATCGACGGTTCGCGGTCGGAGATGCCAGGCAGGCATCTCCGAGCGTTTCGATGCGTGACGAGGACGACGGGTCCCGATCATCACCGCCAACGCGCGACGGCCGCGCCCACTGGATAGTGAGCGCGGCCGCGTCATTCCGAGCGCCTGGACCTAGAAGTGGATCTGCGCGCCCGCGTAATAGCGCCGGCCGAACGGATCATACACGTCCGCCGCCGTGGTCGCGCCGGTGATGGTGCCGTAGAATACCGTGTCCTCCAGCTTCGGCGGCTTGCGATCGAACACGTTGTTCACGCCGAAGAAGAACTGGAAGCTGCGCTCCGGTCCGACATCGAAGCTGAACTGCGCGTTGTGGTAGAGGCGCGACTTGATGTTGTTGTGCTTGGCGATGTCGTCGGTCAGACCCAGGTCGATGACGGTCTGAGCAAACTCGCCGGGAACCGTGTCATACATGTGGCTGAGGTAATTCGTGGTCCAGCTCAGGTTGAAGCCGCTTAGCGAGTAGTTCAGTGTCGCGCTGACCTTATCACGGAACACCTCGCCGTACTCAAGATTGCCGACGCCATGATCAATGGGCGCCGACGGGTCCGACTGCGTGTCGTACTTGAACGAGTGAGTGTAAAAGGCATGCAGGTCGACGCGATCCCCGTTGATCAAGCCCACATTATGACCGTAGCGCATGTCCACGTCGATGCCGCTCGTCTTGAAGTCCGCGATGTTGACGAGACTTGCGTTCACCGTCGTGAGGAAACCCGTGTTCGGGTTACGGATCACGCTGTTGCAGAATTGCGGCAGGCCGGTGAGCAGACATTGCTGAACCGATGTTGACTCCGGCACCGTCCCGACCGCGTTGCTGACCTTGATGTTGAAATAATCGACGCTGAGGCTGAAACCGCGCAGCTGTTGCGGCACGATGACCACGCCGGCGGTGATCGTCTTGCCCTTCTCCTCGCTGAGGTTGGGGTTGCCGCCGTCGAAGCCGTTGATGTTCTGAATATCCGCCAGCGTATAGGTCAGGCTGCCGTTGCGCGCGATCGCCGCCGCGATCGACGGGGTCGCGCGACAGGCGGCAGCATAGGTGCCGGTAGAAGACGCGGTGACGCCGTTGCAGGGGTCCTGCACTGACGGGAAGTTCTCCGACGGCTGAGAGAAAAGCTCGCCGATGTTTGGCGCACGGTTCGCGACGGCGTAGTTGCCGCGAAAGCGCAGGCCGTTGAACGGCGCGTATTCGCCCCCGGCGTTCCAGCTGAACACGTGACCGATGGTGGAATAGTCGGAGTACCGCGCCGCGCCCTGGACCGACAGGGAGTAGAAGAAGGGCTTCTGCTTCAGCAGCGGCACGTCCACCTCGCCAAAGCCCTCCTTGACGTCGAATTTGCCGATCGTGTCGGCCAGCTGATTGCCGGTGTTCTGGCCCGCGTTGGTGAGCGCATCGAAATTGTCGACGCTCTTCTCGCGCCGGTATTCGCCGCCGACCGAGACCTGCACGGGCCCAGCCGGGAGCTGGAAGACGGAGCCCGTGACGGAGCCGGTGGTGACCAGCTCGGTGTTCTTGACGTCCTCGGTGCGGGGCACGGCCGCCGCGACATAGGCCGCCGCCGCCGGCGCGACGGTGTTGTAGCCGAACAGGTTGATCGGCACGCAGCCCGCCGCCCGGGCGGTCGCGTTGCGGCAGACGATGGCGCCGGTCGCGTCGCGCACCGCGTCGAGCGCGAACGCGTACTTCGTCGTGTCGAGGTCCTGCGTCTCCGTATGATCCTTCAGTTCGCCGTACACGACCGAAAGATCATATTTGAAGTCGCCCGCAAACTCGCCGCGCAGGCCGCCCGCGATCCGGTAGGTGTCACGATCGTTGCGGTTCGATCGGCTGAAGACGTCGTTCTGGCGGCGACGGAAGGAGATCTGATCGACGTTGTTGGTGGCGATCGCGTCGCTGTTGCGCGCCGCGATCTGCGCCTGGATGGCAGTCGGGATGAACGGGTTGGTGATCGAATAGCCGAACCCCAGATCATTGTCGGAGCCAAGCGCGTAGGGCTCGATCTGCGACGACGACTTCACCTTCACATAGGTGCCCTCGACATAGGCCTCGATCCCGTCGGTGATCCGGTAGTGACCGATCGCCGTGCCGAGATAGCGCTTCACCGGGGTCGAGATGCGACGCAGGCTCTCCCGATTGAAGCCATAGCCGGTCGGAAACCCGATCACGACACTGTTGTCCGGATTGAAGGTGAACAGGTTGGAGGCGAAGCCGGCGTTGCCGGTGGGGGCGCCGTTGTTGTAGAACTGGAAGCGGCCCTGGGGGGCGTAGGTGCTGTACGATTGCGGGCCGCAACCCGCCGCCGAGCAATCCTGCGACGAGATGCCGCGATTGGACGACAACAGCCCCTCGTCGTTGTCGAAGGTGAAGTTGCCCATGATCGCGCCGCGATCGTCGGGTCCGACGCGGGTACCGGCGGTGAGGCTGGCCGTGTAGGTCGGTGTGTCGCCCCGCTGGGTGAAGCCGTACTGCGCGCGCGCGGTGACCCCTTTGAAATTGTCCTTAAGCACGTAGTTGACGACGCCCGCGATCGCGTCGGAGCCGTACACGGCCGACGCGCCCCCGGTGACCACCTCGATACGATCGATGAAGTCGGTCGGGATGTCGTTGACGTCGACCACGGACGTTCCCGCCAGACCGGCGACGAAACGGCGTCCGTTGACCAGCACCAGCGTGCGATTGTCGCCCAGGTTGCGCAGATTGACCGTCGCGACGCCATTGCCGCCGGTCGCGAAGTTCGAGTTGGTCTTGCTGACGCCGGGGATGCCGACCTGCGGCAGCTGGTTCATCTCGTCCTGGACGTTGGTGATGCCCTGGCGCTGCAACTGCTCGGACCCGACCACCGCCAGCGGCGTCGCGGACTGGAGCTCCGGCCGCGCGATGCGCGATCCGGTGACGACCACCGTCTCGTTGGCGGTCTCGGCGGTGCCGTTCGTGTCGCAGCCCGCGGCGGCCGGATTGGCCACGCAATCCGGCGCCTGCTTGTTGTCCGACTGACCGCCGGCCGCGACCGTCTGCGCGCGGGCGCCAACCGAGGTCATCGCCATGGCGGCGAACGCCGTGGTCGCCAGCAGAGAGATCTTCTTCATCCGTATAACACCTTCAACGACATGCTACGCGGCGCCGATAGGCGAAATTGGGACAGCGAGGTACACCCTTCACCGACGCACCGACGCCGGATTTTCGGCTTGCGTCACATTTTTGCCACGGCCTTCTCAGGCATCGGCCAGGGTGGCGGTGCTGCCCCGGCCTCGTGGCTCGCGTGATCGCCGGCCCTTTCGGGAGGCGATGCACTCGCCTAAGCCCGCGCGATGGTGATGGTGACGACGGGCGTGGCGGCGACGACGGGGGCGGTGTTGCTGCTGCTCGTCGCGGGGGCCGTGGTCGCGTTGTTCGTCGGGCTGCGCGCGCGGGGCGTGGCCCGGGCGGGCGCGGGCGAGAACGCGCAGATCGGCGA
>NZ_CAHJWX010000184.1 GCF_903643065.1 Sphingomonas bacterium
CGCGTCGGCAACCTCGCGCTCGGCCAGGGCCTGGCCGAGGTCGCCGACCCCGGCGCGGCGCCGGACCCGCACGTCGACGCGCCGAGCGAGGCGAGCGTCGACCTCGTCACGCCCGTCGATCTGTACTCGATGGTCGATCGCTCGGTAAAATACGGCTTCCTGTTCATCGGCTTCACCTTCGCGCTGTTCCTGTTATGGGACGTGATCGGCGGTGTGCGGGTGGCGACGCCCGAATATCTGCTGGTCGGCGCCGGGCTGATCCTCTTCTTCGTCCTGTTGCTCGCGCTCGCCGAGGTGATCGGCTTCACGCCCGCCTATCTGCTCGCGAGCGCCGCGATCATCGGCCTGATCGCCAGCTATTCGGCGGCCGTGCTGCGCTCGGGCGGCCGCGGGCTGGCGGTGGCGGCGCTGCTGGCGACGCTGTACGCGGTGCTGTACGTGCTGCTCAGCCTGGAGGCGTATAGCCTGCTGATCGGCGCCGTGCTGCTGTTCGTGGCGCTGGCGGGCGTGATGTATGTCACGCGGCGCCTCGACTGGGGCGGCGCCCACGCCAGCTAGCCGTTGAGTGAAGGGGTGTGTCGCGCTAGATACATCCCCAAGCTCGCACGAGGACATGATGGCCCAGTTCCGCCTCCCCAAGAACAGCGTCGTCCAGAAGGGCCAGGCGCACCCGCGCGCCACCGGCGCCAAGCGGACCAAGAGCTTCAAGATCTATCGCTACGATCCGGACTCCGGCAAGAACCCGCGCTACGACACGTTCGAGCTGGATCTCGACCAGACCGGCCCGATGGTGCTGGACGCGCTGATCAAGATCAAGGCGGAGCAGGATTCGTCGCTCACCTTCCGCCGCTCGTGCCGCGAGGGCATCTGCGGCTCCTGCTCGATGAACATCGACGGGCGTAACGGGCTCGCCTGCACCACCGCGATCGAGGACGTGAAGGGGCAGGTGAAGATCACGCCGCTCCCGCACATGGACGTAATCAAGGACCTCGTCCCCGACTTCACGCATTTCTATGCGCAATATGCGTCGGTCCGCCCCTGGTTGCAGACCGTCAGCCCAGCGCCGGCGGGCAAGGAGCGACTCCAGTCCCCGGCCGAGCGCGCCAAGCTGGACGGGTTGTACGAGTGTATCCTGTGCGCCTGCTGCTCCACCTCCTGCCCCAGTTACTGGTGGAATGGCGACAAGTTCCTGGGGCCGGCGATCCTGCTCCAGGCCTATCGCTGGCTCGCCGACAGCCGCGACGAGATGACAGGCGAGCGGCTCGACGCGCTGGAGGATCCGTTCCGCCTCTATCGCTGCCATACGATCATGAACTGCGCGAACGTCTGCCCCAAGGGGCTCAACCCGGCCAAGGCGATCGCCGAGGTGAAGAAGATGGAAGCCGAGCGCGTCCTCTGAGGCCTTTATCATCCCGGCCTTGAGCGGGATCACGCTTCCAACGCTAGTCGATGATTGCGAGCTTCGTGGGCGCGCCGCGGAAGGCAAGGTAATTGAATTGGCTGACGGCAACGCGTCACCCTCACCCTTTTCGCTCGGCTATCGCCGAGCTGTTTCCCTCTCCCATGGGGAGAGTGAAGGGGCCCGCCCGCGCAGTAGGTGGGAAGGGTGAGGGTGACGACATCCGCCATCCTCCCCGCCTATGAGGCGCTCCTCGCCGCCGGCGAGTTGCGCCCCGATCCCGAGCAGGCCGCCGCCGCCCGTCATCTCGACGCCCTCGGCCAGATGTTGGAGCAGCCCCGCCGGGCCGGCTTGTTCCGCCGCCGCGCCGTCGCCCCGCGCGGCGTGTACCTGTGGGGCGATGTCGGGCGCGGCAAGTCGATGCTGATGGACCTGTTCGTCGCCGGCGTCGCGGTGCCCGCTAGGCGGCGCGTCCACTTCGCCGAGTTCATGCTGGAGGTGCACGGCCGCCTCGCCATCGAGCGCCGCAAGGAGCTGGGCGATCCGATCCCGCCCGTCGCGAAACAGCTCGCGGGCGAAACGCGGCTGCTCTGCTTCGACGAGATGATGGTCACCAACTCGCCCGACGCGATGATCCTGTCGCGGCTGTTCACCGCGCTGATCGACGCCGGCGTGACGATCGTCACCACGTCCAACCGCACGCCCGACCAGCTCTACCTGCACGGCCTCAACCGCGAGCATTTCCTGTCCTTCATCCGGCTGATCGAGACTAGGCTCGACGTGCTGGCGCTCAACGGCCCGGTCGATTACCGCCGCGACCGGCTGGGTGCGCAGGATATCTGGCTCGTGCCCAACGGCGCGGCGGCGACCACGCAGCTCTCCGCCGCCTTCTTCCGCCTCACCGATCACGAGGTGACCGAGCCGATCCCGGCCGACGACCTCCCCGTTCAGGGCCGGACACTGCATGTGCCCAAGGCGCTCAAGGGCGTCGCGGTGTTCTCATTCAAGCGGCTGTGCGGGGAGGCGCGGGGCGCTGCCGATTATCTCGCGGTCGCGCGCCGCTATCACACCGTCATCCTGGTTGGCATTCCCGTGCTGGGGCCGGACAACCGCAACGAGGCGGCGCGCTTCGTCCAGCTGATCGATGCCCTGTACGAGCACAAGGTCAAGCTGCTCGCCGCCGCCGACGCGCAACCCGACGCGCTCTATCCGGCCGGCGACGGCCGTTTCGAGTTCCAGCGCACGGTCAGCCGGCTGGAGGAGATGCGGTCGGACGACTATCTGGCGCGAGGCCACGGCGCTCTTGCAATTGCGGACCACTCGCAATAAGGCGAGTTAGCGGTTGCTCCCGGCCCGCGGAGTGCTTATGCGCCCGACCATCGTTCATGGCAGGGAGGGTGCCCGCGTGGCCCGCAACAAGATCGCGCTGATCGGCGCCGGCAACATCGGCGGCACGCTCGCGCATTTGGCGGCGCTCAAGGAGCTGGGCGACATCGTCCTGTTCGACGTGGTGGAGGGCGTACCGCAGGGCAAGGCGCTCGACCTGTCGCAGTGCGGGCCGGTCGAGGGCTTCGACGCGACGATCGCCGGCACCAACGACTATGCCGACATCGCCGGCGCCGACGTCATCATCGTCACCGCCGGCGTCGCGCGCAAGCCCGGCATGAGCCGCGACGACCTGCTCGGCATCAACCTCAAGGTGATGAAGGCGGTGGGCGAGGGCATCAAGGCGAACGCCCCCGACGCCTTCGTGATCTGCATCACCAACCCGCTCGACGCGATGGTGTGGGCGCTGCGCGAGTTCTCCGGGCTACCCACGCACAAGGTGGTCGGCATGGCGGGCGTGCTCGACAGCGCGCGCTTCAGCCACTTCCTGGCGGACGAGTTCAAGGTGTCGGTCAAGGACGTGACCAGCTTCGTGCTGGGCGGCCATGGCGACACGATGGTGCCGGTGATCGCCTATTCGACCGTGTCGGGCATCCCGGTGCCGGACCTGATCAAGATGGGTCGATCGACGCAGGAGCGGATCGACGCGATCGTCAAGCGGACGCGCGGCGGGGGCGGCGAGATCGTGGCACTACTCAAGACCGGCAGCGCCTATTACGCGCCGGCGACGAGCGGCATCGCGATGGCGGAGGCGTATCTGTACGACCAGAAGCGCGTCCTGCCGGCGGCGGCGCATGTCGAGGGACAGTATGGGCTCGACGGGCTGTACGTCGGCGTGCCGGTGGTGATCGGCGCGGGCGGCGTCGAGCAGATCGTCGAGATCGCGCTCGACGACGAGGCGAAGGCGAACCTTCAGGTCAGCGTCGACGCGGTCAAGGAACTGCTGGAGGCCTGCAAGGGCATCGACGAGACGCTGGCCTGAGCGATGGCCGAGCGCGATCCACGGATCGGGCCGGGGCGGCAAGCTGCCTCGTACGAAGCCGATTACAGCGCGTGGATCGACGCGCAGGCAGCACTGTTGCAGGCGGGGCGCTTTGGCGAGCTCGACATCGTCAACCTGGTCGATGAGGTCGAAAGCTTGGGCAGGTCGGCATTCTACAGTTTCGCCAGCGCGATTGAGATCGTGATCGTGCACATGCTGAAGTGGGATACTCAGCCGATCAAGCGAACACCTAGTTGGGTTGCGTCGATCGCCGAACACCGGCGTCGGATCGAGCAGTCTTTTGAGGACAACCCGAGCTATCGATCGCGCATCGACGAAGCGGTGACGAGGGCGTGGCGCACCGCCAACGCGAAAGCGGCCGGCGAAACCAACCTGCCGCTGACCGCCTTCCCTTCCGAAAACCCCTACGACTGGGCCGCCATCACGACGCGCCCGCACGAGCTGCCCGTCCCGGCGCGCCGAAACAGGAAGAACCTATGAGCATCCTCGTCGACCGGACCACCAAGGTCATCACGCAAGGCATGACCGGCGAGACCGGCTCCTTCCATACCAAGGCGGCGCTGGAATACGGCACGCAGATGGTCGGCGGCGTCACGCCGGGGAAGGGCGGGACCACGCACCTCGACCTGCCGGTGTATGACACCGTCGCGGAGGCCGTGGCGAAGACCGGCGCCACCGCGTCGGTGATCTACGTGCCGCCGCCCTTCGCCGCCGACTCGATCCTGGAGGCGATCGACGCGCAGGTGCCGCTGATCGTCACGATCACCGAGGGCATCCCGGTGCTCGACATGGTCAAGGTCAAGCGCGCGCTGTCGGGCAGCAAGTCGCGGCTGATCGGGCCCAACTGCCCGGGCGTGCTGACGCCGGGCGAGTGCAAGATCGGCATCATGCCGGGCAGCATCTTCAAATCCGGTTCGGTCGGCGTCGTCAGCCGCTCGGGCACGCTGACCTACGAGGCGGTGTTTCAGACCTCGAACGCCGGGCTCGGCCAGACCACCGCGGTGGGCATCGGCGGCGATCCGGTCAACGGCACCAACTTCATCGACGTGCTGGAGCTGTTCCTGGCCGACGAGGCGACGCAGTCGATCATCATGATCGGCGAGATCGGCGGCTCGGCGGAGGAGGAGGCGGCGCAGTTCCTGCGCGACGAGGCGAAGCGTGGCCGGTCGAAGCCGATGGCGGGCTTCATCGCCGGCCGTACCGCCCCGCCGGGACGCCGCATGGGCCATGCCGGCGCGATCGTCTCGGGCGGCCAGGGCGGCGCCGAGGACAAGATCGCCGCGATGGAAGCGGCGGGGATCAAGGTCGCCGCGTCCCCGTCCGAGCTGGGCTCGACGCTGGTCGAGGTGTTGAACGGGTGATGTGATTCCCTCTCCCCTTCAGGGGAGA
>NZ_CAHJWX010000185.1 GCF_903643065.1 Sphingomonas bacterium
CTTCGACTGGCCCGACGCGAGCGGCCCGCGCGGCAAGATCGACGAGGAGCTGGCGGAGATCGAGGCGGCGACGACGCCGGCGGAGCGCGAGGAGGAGATCGGGGACCTGTTCTTCGCCGTGGCGAACTGGGCGCGGCACCTGGGCGTCGATCCCGAGGCCGCGCTGCGGGCGGCGAACGCGAAGTTCGAGCGGCGCTTCAGGGCGATGGAGGCGATGGACGCCGGCTTCGCGGGACGAACGCTCGACGAGCAGGAGGCGCTTTGGCGGGCCGTGAAGGCCGACTCGGACCCACGCTGATATGGCGCTCTCCCAGGTTCAGGTTATCCAATCGCTTGCCGAGACACTTGCCTGGTTTGAGAAGGAGCTGACCTGGGGCGTCGATCCCGCCGAGCTGCGCCACCTCACGGGCCGCATCGGCGAGCTGTACGCCGCGATGATAACACGAGGGCAGATGGCGCTGGCGGCCAACCAGCGCGGCTACGACGTGGTCAGCGGCGACAAAGAGCGTGTGTCGGTCAAGACCATCACTCGATCGACTCACGTCAGCTTTCGCAAGAGCACCTTTGCCAGCGTCGATCGGGTGATCGTGCTCAGGATCAACATCGTCGAGGGCGATGCGTCGATCGAAGAGATCGCGGACCGGCCGGCAGCGGAGTTCTTGACGCTGTGCCAAGAAACGCCGACAGACTATAGCTACGTCATTCGGAGCACACCCGCTACGCGACATCCCGACGATCAACTTGTCGTCATCGCCGACGTGACGGCTGGCCCGTATCGTCTAGTGTAATATGAAAGCGGCACCATCCGCGTCTTGGTCGGCGACGATCCGCAGCCTGTCGCCCTGCCCCATTTGCGACAGCTTGCGGCCGAGCATGGGGTTGACGTCCTAAACAGCGCAGGCAATCCGAGGAACACGAGGCAGCTTGGCGACGCCCTGATTGCGGCCTTGCGGGCGAGATCTACTACCGAGTCATGAACCGCTCGTGGTCGCGCGGTGCCATCCGCACCTCATAGATCGCCGCCTCCCCCTCCACCGACTGGCCCAGCACCTCGCCATGCGCGTGGAGCCACGCCGCGCCCGCGCCGTCCGCCTGATCCAGCGACACGCGGTAGCGGCGATGGTCCTGCGTCAGGCGCGCGGCGACCCGCGCGGCGAGGCGATCGATCCCCTCCCCGTCCAGCGCGGACACGGCGACGACGTCGGAGCGTGCCGCCGCCTCGCCGAGCAGCGCCTCGCGACGATCGGCGTCGAGCAGGTCGAGCTTGTTCCATGCCTCCAGCCGGGGCCAATCCTCGGCGACGCCGATCTCGGCCAGCACCGCCTCGACATCGGTGCGCTGCGCCTCGGTGTCGGGGTGCGCGACGTCACGGACGTGGACGATCAGGTCGGCCTCGACCACCTCCTCCAGCGTCGCCTTGAACGCCGCCACCAACTGCGTCGGCAGTTCGGAGACGAAGCCGACCGTGTCGGACAGGATCGCCTTGTCGAGCCCGGGCAGGCGGACCTGGCGCAGCGTCGGGTCGAGCGTCGCGAACAGCAGGTCTTCGGCCATCACGTCGGCGCCAGTGAGCCGGTTGAACAGCGTCGACTTGCCCGCATTGGTGTAGCCGACCAGCGCGACCACCGGCCATGGCGCCTTCTGACGCCGGTCGCGATGCAGCCCGCGCGTGCGGCTGACGCCCTCCAGCTCGCGGCGCAGCCGCGCCATGCGGTCACGGATCAGGCGGCGGTCCGCCTCGATCTGCGTCTCACCGGGACCGCCGAGAAAGCCGAAACCGCCGCGCTGGCGCTCCAGATGGGTCCACGACCGGACGAGCCGGCCGGCCTGATAGTCCAGATGCGCGAGCTCGACCTGCAACCGGCCCTCGGCCGTCGCGGCGCGCTCGCCGAAGATTTCGAGGATCAGGCCGGTGCGGTCGATTACCTTGGCGCCGAGCCCGGTCTCCAGGTTGCGCTGCTGGATCGGCGACAGGCTGCCGTCGACCACGACCAGCGTTGCCTCGTTCTGCCGCACGCGATCGGCGAGCGCCAGCACCTGGCCACTGCCGATCAGCGTCGCCGCGCGAGGGCTGCGCAGCTTCAGCGCGACCCGGTCGGTGACCTCAAGCCCGATCGCGGCGGCCAGCCCCGCCGTCTCCGCCAGCCGCGCGTCTGCATCGCGATGCGCGTCGCCACGATCGGGGAGCACCACCAGCGCGCGCGCGCCGCGCGCGAACTCGTCCCGATCCCGTTGGAAGCCTTCGCGCTCGAACCCGGCGATGGGCGCGCTCAAGCGTCGTCCGCCTCGTCGTCACCCTGATCGGACAGGTTGAGCGGGCGCGCGGGCTGGATCGTCGACACCGCATGTTTGTAGACCAGCTGCGCCAGGCCGTCGCGGGTCAGCAGCATGCAGAACAGGTCAAAGGCGGCGATATAGCCTTGCAGCATCACGCCATTGACTAGGAACATGGTGACGCTGTCGTCCGACCGGCGGACGGCGTGGAGGAAGATGTCCTGCAACAGCGGCTTGCGCGCCGCGTCGGGCGTGCCGCCATCGACCTCGGCGGGATCGAACGGCCCCGCCGGCATGATCGTGGAGATAGCGTGTTTGTAGATCAGCTGCGACTGGCCATCGCGGCGCAGCAGCACGGAGAAATTGTCGAACCAGGTGACGATGCCCTGAAGCTTCACGCCCTTGACCAGAAACATCGTGACGGGCGTCTTGCTCTTGCGCACGCTGTTGAGGAACAGGTCCTGCAGCGATGCCTGTTTGTCGGCCATGGCGATTGTTCGCTCCCTTGTTGGCGGGGTGATGCCCCCGCGACGCGCCGGTGACCGGCGTCGGAACCCTTATTCTATGGATCGGCGTCGGCCGCGTCCACCTGTGTCAATCATCGCGAGGATCGCTGATCCCGAGCAGCTTGAGCTTCCGGTGGAGCGCGGACCGTTCCATGCCGATGAAGCTGGCGGTGCGACTGATGTTGCCGGAGAAGCGGCGGATCTGGACGCGCAGATACTCGCGTTCGAACGTCTCGCGCGCCTCGCGCAGCGGCGTGCCCATGATCGCGCCCGCCCCGCTGCCGTTACGGTCGGTGCCCAGCACCTCGGCCGGCAGCAGGTCCAGGTCGATGCGGCCGATGCGGTCGCCCGGCGTCATGATGATGGTGCGCTCGATCACGTTGCGCAGCTGGCGGACGTTGCCGGGCCAATCATAGGATTGCAGCGCGACCATGGCGTCGGGCGCGATTTCCGGCGTCGGCACGCGGCGTTCGTTCGCATAATGCGCGACGAAATGCTGGGCGAGCGGCGGGATGTCTTCGCGCCGCTCCGCCAGCGCGGGGATGACGACGGGGACGACGTTGAGGCGGTAGTATAGGTCCTCGCGGAAGCGGCCTTCCGCGATCTCGTCGGTCAGGACGCGGCCGGTCGCCGAGACGACGCGGACATCGACCTTGACGACGCGGGTCCCGTTGATGCGGGTGAAGCTCTGATCGGTGAGCACGCGCAGAATGCGCGCCTGCGTCGCGATCGGCATGTCGGCGATCTCGTCGAGGAACAGCGTGCCGCCATGCGCCTGTTCGAGCAGGCCCGGGCGGACCAGATCGCCCCCCTCCTCCACCCCGAACAGCTCCTCCTCGACGCGCTCGGGCGTCATCCGCGCGGCGGAGACGATGATGAAGGGCGAGTCGACGCGCTGCGACCAGCCGTGCAAGAGCCGTGCGGCGATCTCCTTGCCGACGCCGGCCGCGCCGGTGATGAGCACGCGGCTGCCCGTCGCGGCGACGCGCTTGAGCGTCGCGCGGACGCCGTTGATCGCGGCGGAACTGCCGGTCAGGTCCGCGTCGCGGCCGGCGGACGCGCGCAGCGACGCCACCTCGCGCCGCAGCCGCTCCGTCTCCGTCGCGCGCGCGACCATGAGCAGCAGCCGTTCGGCCTCGAACGGCTTCTCGATGAAGTCGGCCGCGCCCTTGCGGATCGCGGCGACAGCGGTGTCGAGATTGCCGTGGCCGGAGATGACCAGCACGGGCAGCGACGGATCGCGCCGCTTGATCTCGTCGAGCAGCTCCAGCCCATCGAGCTTCGACCCGGCGAGCCAGACATCGAGCAGCACCAGGCTGGGGCGGCGCTGCGCGATCGCGTCGAGCGCGCCATCGCTGTGCGCGGCGGCGCGGGTGGCATAGCCTTCGTCCTCCAGCACGCCAGCGACGAGTTCGCGGATGTCCTGCTCGTCGTCGACCACCAGAATATCAAGGGGCATGCGGATCAGGTCCGGCTGAGAGTGAATTGCGGCGCGGCGAGCGCGACGGGATCGGCGCCGTCATCCAGCGCGGCGAGCGCGGCGGTATCGAAGCGCAGACGCACGATCGTGCCGCCGCCCGGCCGATCGACGAAGGTCATGACGCCACCATGTTCCTCGACGATCTTCTTGACGATGGCGAGGCCCAGGCCGGTGCCGCGCGCGCGCGTCGTGACATAGGGCTCGACCAGCCGGTCGCGATCGGCGGGCAGGCCGACGCCCGTGTCGGCGATCTCGACCAGCGTCCCAGCGCCGTCGCGCGCGAGCGTCGTCGTCACCGATCCCTCCCCGCCCTCGATCGCCTCGACGGCGTTCTTGACGAGGTTGGTCAGCGCCTGGCCGATCAGCCGGCGGTCGCACACCAGATGCGGCGCCGGATCGGGCGCCTCCAGCGCGAAGCGGATCCCGGGGTGCGCGACCTCGTGCAGGAACAGCGTCTGGCGCGCGATGTCGGCGAGCGGCTCGTCGCGGAACACGGGCTTGGGCATGCGCGCGAAGGAGGAGAACTCGTCCACCATGCGGCGCAGGTCGCCGACCTGGCGCACGATCGTCTCCGTCAGCCGCGCGAAGACCGTGTCGCCGGGCTCGACCTTGGCGCCATAGCGCCGCTGGAGCCGCTCGGCGGCGAGCTGGATGGGGGTGAGCGGGTTCTTGATCTCGTGCGCGATGCGACGCGCGACATCGGACCAGGCGGCGCGGCGCTGATCGTTCTGCGCCTGCGTGATGTCGTCAAAGGTGAGGATCGCGCCGGCGGCGGAACGCTGGACGCGCACCGCGAGCGTGCGGGTGTCGCTCCCCTGCCCCACCTCGACCATCGCGTCGCGGCCCTGATCGTCGACCAGCCGGGCGAGCGCGGGCGCGACCTCGGCGAGCGCGCGGCCGGC
>NZ_CAHJWX010000186.1 GCF_903643065.1 Sphingomonas bacterium
TGGCTCGCCCAGCGCCGCGACGCGCCCCTCCTCGATCGTGGCGATCACGAAGCGCGCGTGCGTGCCGCCGATGTCCGCCGCCACGATCTCCATGTCGTGCTCTCCCAACGCCATCGGCGTGATCGCGGGTGCAGCGCATCGACAACGCGGCGGCCCGGCCTGATTTGCCTGTCCGTCCCCAACCGGCGGCGAAGCTGGTGCCCCCGGCGAGATTCGAACACGCGGCCTACGGTTTAGGAAACCGTCGCTCTATCCGGCTGAGCTACGGGGGCATCCGACCATCCGGCTAGCGGCCGGACAGCGGGGCGTCAACGATCGGCTCAGGCCTTCTTGAGCGCGTCCGGCTTGTGCGCGGCCTCGGCGCCCTTGTCGGTTTTGACGACATATTGCGGGTCGTCCTTCGACGCGCGGACCTGGTGGCTCTTGATCTTGGTGTCGCTGGTGACCTTCTTCTCCACCGTGCCGTGCGCGGTGCCGCCATGCGACGACCAGGTGACCTCGTCGCCCTTCTTCAGTTCATTGGCCATGTCCGTGCTCCTTCGGCCATGAATCGCTCGGGCGCGCAAAAGGCTCCCGACGCGGGTGCGCCGGGAGCCCTTCGGTTCAGAACCGAACTCCGGCGGCGACGCCGTAGCGGCGCGGCTCCAGGGTGAACGCGTTGGTGTAAAGGCCCGACGACTGGTCGCCCACATACAGGCCCGTGATCGCGTTGTTGTCCGTCAGGTTCTGCACGAAGCCGCGGACGAAGAAGCGATCGTCCGGCGCGTTGAGCTGGATCTGCGCGTTGACCACCGCGAAGCCCTGGATGCGATTGACCGCGCGGCCGAAGATCGAGCCGAAGTAATTGCCCGTATACGTCGCGTCGACGCGCGGCACGATCGAATAGCGACCGATCTCCACCGTGTATTGCGCGCCCGCGCCCCATTTGATGTTGGGGGATTGGGGCAGCCTGTTGCCGCGGATGTTCACCGGCACGCCGCTGCCATAATAGGTGAACGCGCCGGCGGTGGCGGGATTGCCGGTGACCCGGAGGTTGACGAACTGCTGACCGGTCAGCCCGCCCAGGGCCGCGACCGGGTTGGCGAGCGCGGCCACCGCCGAGCCGAGCGCGCCGGCGGCCGAGGCCTGAAGCACCGAGCAGACCGAAAAGGCGCCGGTGGTGGTGGTGCCAGGGATCGCCTGCGTCTGGCCCGCCGCGCCGATGCCGAGCAGCGTGTCGGTCGCGTTGACCAGCGCGTTGCTCTGCGTGGCGTTGCCGCTGGTAGAGCCGACCGCGCAATTGGCGGCGTTGGTCAGATCCTTGATGATCACCGCGTCGGCGCGACCGCCCGACGGGTCCTGCGGGTTGGACAGGAACTTGTCGGACGTGACCTTGGTGTGCAGGTAGCTGAAGTTCAGGTTGACCAGCAACTGGCGCGACGGCTTGATCACCGCCTCGGCCTCGGCACCATAGATGTCGGCGTCGACATTATCGTTGACGGAGGTCCGCGCGACGATGCGGCTGAGCTGCAGCTGCTTGTACTTATAGTAGAAGCCGGTGAGGTTGAGGCGCAGCGTGCCACCCAAGAAGGTGTTCTTGGTCCCGATCTCGGCCGCGTCCACCGTCTCCGGCCCGAACGTCAACGGCACCGCGAACACGGGCGACAGCGGTGGATTGATGCCGCCCGACTTGTAGCCGCGCGAGTAGGACGCATAGATCAGGTTGCGGTCCGTCACCTGCCAGTCGAGCACCGCGCGCCCGGTCAGCCGGCCGAACTTGACGCTGCTGACCGCGAACGCCTGGTTGCCCGCGACCGATGTGTCGAAGTCGACGGTGCTGTAGTTGAGCGCCTGGCTGATGTCGGTCGCGCCATAGGGCAGCAGCACGCCATTGCCGTTGGCATCGTTGAGGAAGGTGGTGCGCGCGCGATAGGTCTTGTTGTCGTGATTGTAGCGCAGACCCAGCGTCAGCTTCAGCGTGTCGGTGAACTTGCCATAGACTTCGCCGAAGAGGCCGTACGACTTCAGGTGATAGAAGTCGGAGTCATTGTCGTAGAAGGGCGAGGCACGGTACACGTTGGGGATCGTGCCGCCCGCCGCGCGCGCACCGAGCGCGCTCGCCGCGCCGAGCAGGCCCGCCGCGTAATCCAGCGCGAAGGAATTGACGAAATACTCGTTGTCGCGGCCGGTGAAGTCCAGATAGCCGCCGCCGATCAGGAAATTGACGGGACCGTCCAGCCGGGAGGTGACGATCCCCTCACCGAAATATTGATGGGTGTAGAGCGTCGACCGATCGAAATCGAGGCTGGTGCGGGCATCGCAGATCTTGTGCCCGCCATAGACGCCCGTGCCGCTGAACTCGGCGGTGGACTGGCAGAACGGGCCGGCCGCGCCGCTGGGGATCAGCGTCTGCGCGATCGGCGTGAAGGGGTTGATGCCGCCCGGGAACGCCGTGCCCGGCGCCGCCGCCGTCGCCTGCAGCGCGACCAGGCCGGCGTTGTTCACCAGCGGCCGTTCGACCGCGATGTTGTAATCAGTGGTGGAGTCGGTGGAGCCCTCCGTATAGCCGCCATCGATCTTCAGGTTGAACTTGCCGAGATCCTGGCTGAGGTTGCCCAGGATCTGCTTCTCGTTGGTGCGGAAGGTGGGCTCATAGTCGATGTTGACCGTGCGCAGGTCGGCCGGGTTGACGAAGCCGGTATAGACGTCGCCATCCGCTTGCGTGGAGGTGCCCAGCGCCAGCGGCCGGAAGATGCCCTGCAGCGTCGCGGGCAGCGCCACCTGAAAGAACTCGCGGCTGGTGAGCACGGCGGCGAGCGTCGAGTCGCCGTTGAGCTGTTCCGTGCGCAGCTGGTCGGGCAGACAGCCCAGCACGCCGGTGGGATCGCGATGGCACAGTTGCTTCTGGATGCGGCTGCGATTGTCGTTCTCACGGAAGTAATGGCCGACGATGTCGATCACCGTCGTCGAGGTCGGCTCGAAGCGCACCGAGCCGCGGATGTCGTACTGGTCCCGGCCATCGATGCGGTGGCCGGTGGCGAGGTTCCTGGTGAAGCCGTCGCGGTTGAGGTAATAGCCCGCGACGCGCACGCCCAGTCTGTCGCCGAGCGGGATGTTCAGCATCGCGCGACCGCGAAAGCTGTCATAATTGCCGTATTCGACGTCGGCGGCGGCGTGGATGCCGGACAGGTCGGGCTTGGCCGAGATGAAGTTGACCACGCCCGCCGTCGCGTTGCGCCCGAACAACGTGCCCTGCGGCCCGCGCAGCACCTCGATGCGCTCGACGTCGAAATACTCGTTCTGGAAGATCGGCGAGGCCAGCACGGGCACGTCGTTGACGTGGATCGCGGTCGCCGCGTCGCAGGTGACGCCGACGCACAGGTCGCCGATGCCGCGAATCGTGAACGACGCGCCCGAGGTGAAGTTGGACTTGGCGAAGACGACGTTGGGCAGGTTCAGCTGCAGGTCGGACGTGGAGTTGATCTGCTGCGCCTGCAACGCCTGCGCGTTGAAGGCGGTGACGGCGATCGGCACCTGTTGCAGCGTCTCGGCCTGACGCTGCGCGGTGACGACGATGTCCTGGATGCCGCCCTGGTTGCCGTCGGCCGGCGTGTCCGCGCCGTTTTGCGAGCCCTGGGTGCTCGCCTCCGCGCCCGGGGAGGTCTGCGCTGGCACGGTGGCGGGCGATGCGGGCGGCGCGGACGCGGCGTCCTGCGCGAAGACAGGGGCGGCGGTCAGCGCCAACGCGGACGTGGCGAGCAGCACGAATTTGATCATGGCATCCTCTCCTGATCCCCTGCGTTCCTCTCGTACCGGAGGTTGCGCTCGCGGGTTTCCGCGTTTCGGGTATGGCTTGCTAGGCCCATGTCGAATCAGGCGTCAACGGGTTTTGGATAGCGGCGCCGCCCCGCCTTATGGATGTTGCCGGAATGGAACAGTTGCGTGATCAGACCTGCTCGATCAAGGCCGACGGCCTTGGGGGCGGATGGGTGCGATGAGCGATCTGGTCGAGGCGACGCCTGGCGACGGCGTGCCGAACGAGGTGACGGACGCGATCCGCACGCTGATCCGCTGGGCCGGGGATGACCCGAGTCGCGAAGGGCTGATCGACACGCCGCGCCGCGTCGCCAAGGCGTGGCGGGAGTATTGCGCCGGCTATGGCGACGATCCGGCGGGGCATCTGGAGCGCGTGTTCGAAGAGGTGGGCGGCTATGACGAGATCGTGCTGCTCAAGGACATCCCTTTCCAGTCGCATTGCGAGCATCACATGGCGCCGATCATCGGCCGCGCGCACATCGCCTATCTGCCGCGCAACCATGTCGTCGGCATCTCCAAGCTCGCCCGCGTGCTGCACGGCTTCGCGCGGCGGTTGCAGGTGCAGGAGCGGCTCACCGCCGAGGTCGCGGACTGTATCTGGAACGGGCTCAACCCGGTCGGCGTCGCGGTGGTGATCGAGGCGACGCACGCCTGCATGACCGCGCGCGGCGTCCGCACGCCCGGCGTGTCGATGACGACCAGCCGCATGATGGGCGTGTTCCGCGACGACGAGCGGTCGCGCAAGGAAGTGCTGGCGCTGATGGGCTGCTGATGCGCGTCCTCGTCACCGGCGGCGCCAAGCGCCTGGGCGCCGCGATCGCGCGCCAACTGGCGGCGGCTGGCGACCGCGTCGTCATCCACTACGGCCGCTCCGGCGACGAGGCGGGCCAACTGGCCGACGCGATCGGCGCCGCCGGCACGGTACAGGGCGACCTTGCCGCGCTGGACACGCTGGCCGACCTGTGGGCGCGCGCGGGCGAGGTGGCGGGCGGCCCGATCGACGGGCTGGTGAACAGCGCGTCCGAGTTTGTCTTCGACCGGCCCGACGCGCCCGATCCGGCGCTGGCGGCGCGGCTCTATGCGGTCAACTGCACCGCGCCGGTGCTGCTGGCGCACGCGCTGGCGGGGCAGGGGGTGGACGGCGCGGTCGTCAACCTGCTCGACCAGAAGCTCGCCAACCCCAATCCGGACTTCTTCTCCTATTCGCTCAGCAAGGCGGCGCTGGCCGAGGCGACGACGCTGATGGCGCAGGCATTCGCGCCCCGCGTGCGCGTCAACGCGGTCGCCCCCGGCCTGACGCTGCCCAGCGGCGACCAGGGCGAGGCCGCGTTCGACCGCGT
>NZ_CAHJWX010000187.1 GCF_903643065.1 Sphingomonas bacterium
GGTCGCGGTCGCCGGGCCGGTGACGGTGCGCGCCCGCTCAGCCGACGGGCGCCGCCCCGGCCGGTCGGTCGAGGTGATGGCGAGGTGACCGCGCCGCGGCCGGCGTGTCCGCAACGCCAACCCGCGCCGCCGAGAGACCGGTGCCGTGCACGCCGTTGATCGCCGCGCGGCGGACTCCTATGGGCAGGTCGACACGGAGGTGGGCGGCCTCCGGCGCGACGCGTCGCGCATCGCTGAAACTGGCGAGTGGGGGGAAGATGACAGGGCCGGTCGAAGTTAGCTTCAGTTCATCGCCGACGCCGTCGGGGACGCCGGAGAGTGGCGATGACGCCCGAGCGTGACGCTATCGCCGCGCCGGAACCGTCGATGATCGATATATCGGCGGCGAAGCGGGTCGACAGCATCGATGCGCCCGATGCGGCGGCCTTTCTGCGCGACGTCGTGCCTCGCTATGCTCCCGTCGTGCTGCGCGGGCTCGTCGCGGATTGGCCGGTCGTGGCGGCGGGCAGGCGCGGCGACCGCGCGCTCGTCGAATATCTGGCGACGCTGGACAGCGGCCGGCCCGTCAACGTCTTCTCCGCCCCACCCGAACAGGGCGGCCGGTTCTTCTACGCCGATGACATGCGAGGGCTGAACTTCGGCACGGAACAGGTCACGCTGACCCGGCTGCTGGTGGCGCTGCTCGAATTGGCGGGCGAAGCACGGTCGCCCGCCCTCTACGCGGGCGCCGCGCCGGCCGCGGAGACCCTCGTCCGGTTCGCGACGGACAATCCGATGCCGCTGCCGCTGCCGGGTGCCGAACCGCGCATCTGGATCGGCAACCGCTCCCGGATCGCGACGCATTACGACATGTCGGACAACATCGCGTGCGTCGCCGCCGGCCGCCGCCGCTTCCTGCTGTTCCCGCCCGGCCAGGTCAGCAACCTGCATGTCGGCCCGCTGGAGCGAACGCCCGCGGGCCAGCCGGTGAGCATGGTCGACCCGCTCGCGCCCGATCTGTCCCGCTATCCCCGCTTCGCCGCCGCGAGCGAGCATATGCTCGTGGCGGAGCTGATGCCCGGCGACGCGCTCTATATCCCATCGCTTTGGTGGCATCACGTGACCGCCGGCGCGGCCGTCAACGTGCTCGTCAATTACTGGTCGCGGCCAGCCGCGGCCGGATCGCCGCTGGCGGCGATGGTCCACGCGCTCCACACCGTCCGCGACCTGCCGGAGGGCGAGCGCGGGGCGTGGCGCGACTGGTTCGACCATTACGTCTTCGGCACGGATCGGCTGGACGCGGCGGCGCACCTGCCGGCCCATGCCCAGGGTGTCCTGGGGCCATCATCACCGGATCGCGACCGCATGGTCGCCGCCTTTATCCGTAACGCCTTGCCCGGCTGAGCCGGGGACCATCGGTCACGCGGCCGGGTGTGTCGCCCCGGCTCAGGGCAGCGGCTCTCCCCGTACGGCGATCAGCACGTCGTACCATTGGTGGCGAGTCTACTCGACTTTCAAGGCGTCGGCGAGTTCGGCGATCCGCGCGGCGTTCTGTGTGCCGACAATTGGGATCGCACGTGCCGGATGCGCCATGATCCAGCTGTACGCAACGGCGGCGCGGCCGACGCCGACCTCAGTGGCCCACGCGTCGAGAGCCGCGGCGAAAAGTCGGGCTGGAGGCTCGCGAGCGGCATCGACCGGACCGAGGCGAGCGCGATCGTCTGGTGCCGCGTGCATTTGGAGACGCCGACCGCACGCATCTAGCCGCCGCAGCGACGCGTCGAGCGCCGCCATCAGATAGCGGCGCCCGGAGTCGTCAGGCGCGGGCGGAGCGATACCGCCCCTTGGTCGCGAGCACCATGCCCGCGCAACGCGGGTGCCTCCGCGAATTTGCGGCCGAGCAGCGCTTCGGCATCACCGAACGCACCGCCGTCCAGCCCACAGATGTCGGCGGTGTCGAACAGCGTCACGCCGCCTCGAACGCCGCGTCGATCAGGCGCCGACCTTCCGCCATACAGCTCCACAAGGCTGGCGAGCGGACCGTGTCCGGGCTCTGATCCCTCATCGGCAAACTGGTCGACCTGTTCCAGCCGCAGGAATGCGCCAACTACTTCAGTTCCTGCGGCTATGACCCGGACTGATCGGAATCCGCTCTAATTCCCGGTTGGCTCTTAGAAAGCGCGCCGGAGTGGAGGCGGTTGAACGTGAACGGGTGTCCGCTTCCGAGGAGGCGCTGAGTGCCGTTTAGCGGCTGGTTGTGGGTCTTTCACGCCAACGCTCTTGCGATCACACCAGCCAGCGCGGCTAGGCTCGCTGGCACGAAGGCGCACGCCAGTCGCCGGCGATTATCGATCTTGAGTTCATCAACCAACAGGGCGGTGGCGATCAGGGCGGCGAGTTCGGTCCAGAGATGATAGCGAAGTTCGGCCGCGACGCTCAATACGAGATAACCGCTGCCATAGAACAGCGAAGACAGCGCGACCGGCGCGATCAACCGCGCGCCCGGTAGCCCCCAGCTGGCGACGAGCACGCCAAGTGCCAGCCCGATGAACACAATCGGCCAGCCCAGCGGCGTGTGCGCGGTGCCGATCGCGAGCGCGTCAAGCGTGCGCATCACCGGGTTGGGTGTGACGTGAAACCCCCAGGGGTTCGGTGCTGCCTTGTTGGGCACAGGCCGCTCGATCTCGTCGGACAGCGGCAGCAGCCGTGTGTTGATCGCGAAGTGATGCAACCGGTGCGCGGCATAGGCGATCGGATGCGCCAGCACCGCACGTGCCAAGAACGGATAGGGCCTGATCCGCAGCGGATCGACGTTTTCGTTCCAGGCGGTGAAGCCGAGCGGGCACTCGGGATCGACCCAGTCGGAATAGCTGTCCCACTTGTTCGGCCGATAGCAACGGTAGTTGACGCGCACGGGATCCGACACCTCCAGCTCTTCGGGAAAGACGCTGACGCCGGCGTGTTCGGTGATACCGCCCAGGTCGAAAATGACGAGCGACAGCTCCACCCGGCTGGGCTTGGCGCCGATCAGTCGATTGGCGACCGGCATCGCCGCCATCAGCGCCATTGTGGCAATCAGGCCGGTGCCGAGCAGCCGTGGCCAGCTGCTCCACCAGTGCCGCGGCAGCAGCGACATCAACAGCGGCAGGCAGGCGGTAAAGGCATTGAAGCGCAGCGTCGCCGCGAAGACCAGCATTCCCGCTGCCAGAACGCGCGACGGTACGCCCCCGTGACAGGCGAGCAGGCCGGTCGCGACGAGCAGTGCGCCCGTCATCAGGCAGTCCTTGAGGATCATGCCGGTCAGCGCCAACCCGAGCGGCCACAGCCCGCAGGCGAGCAGCGCCCAGGCTAGGCCACGACGCCGTCGCTGCCACGCCGTGCCCGCAAGTACGGTCAGACCGCCCCAGTATAGCGCCAGCTCCATCAGCAACATCGGCGCCGGGCCGGGGTGGATGCGGATCAGCTGGCGCCACACCCACTGCATCGCCGGCGGATGCCAGTCGTCGATGTCTCCACTCAGCGCTTCGCCATACTGGCGCACCGGATCCCAGCTCATCAAGCCGGGCCAATATGCCAACGCGGTCAACGTCGCGGCCGTCAATGCGGCAAACGACAACAAGAGATAGCCGCGTCTGGTATGCCGCATGCTTGGTCCTGTGTCCGCCATGCCGACGGGAAGTCTGGCACTCAACGATTGCGGTCAAGCGTCCGCTGATCTTATTGAAGCAGCCCTGGCGAAAACGGCTCGAAAGGATGACTGAACAGATGACCGCTTTCGAAAAGCTGTTGAGCATCGCTTAACGTTTGCAAGTAGGTCGAACCTGCCAGTGAACATCAAAGGGGCTCGGATGAATCAGCTCGCGTGAGAACGACGCGGAGCGTTCATGCGAACCGACCTTTATCGGGCAATCGCGGTCAATCATTACCGCGATTGAGGCTGGTGCGAGACCGGGCCAGTACCGGATGCCCTGGCATCGCAGCAGCGGCAACTCGACCCCGCTCAACGCCATGTCCGGCCGGCCGTCTCGCGGCATTAACACGCTGTTGCTCTGGGCGGCGGCAGCCGAGGCGGGCTACTCGACCGGCGAATGGGCGACCTACGTCCGCAAGGACCTGCGCGAGATGTCGGTCGCGGCGTTCGACGACTACTTCATCGACGACCTGTTCGACCTGGCCTGGAGGAGGGCGGTCGAGCACGCGCCGGCGCGCTCCCGCGGCGGCCGCGCCCGGGCAGGAAGGGCTAGCCGCCATCGACGGCGGCGCCGGCGCCGGGCAATCCGGCGCGCCGGACGCCGCGCGCCGGGCCGGTCCACCCGGTCGACGCCGAAGCGACAGAATCATCCCGGGGATTAAACCTGCGGCCGTGCTGACATCTGGCCGCTCTCCGCAACCAAGGAGATCACGATGCCACGCAAGAAGACGCCGCCTAACGCGGTAACGAAGACGGCGAGGCGGCGCACTAAATCGGCCCCGCCAAGAGCACGTTCGAAAAGAAGCGCCGTTACTCCGAGAACGGCCCACCGTTTGTCTGCGACGAGGGCGACTCGGTCCGATATCGCGTCAAAGACCTCGACAACTGGCTGGCTGAGCGCGTGTTCCGGTCCGCTCACGATCGCGCGCGCCGCCGCCGCGAGCCGCGGGGCCGCTGACCGCACGCGTCACACCCACCGACACCACGGACCCCGCGCCGCCCCCCGCGGCGCGGGCGATCTGCCGATCCCGAAGGAGAACGACGATGACCGATCGCGCCAGCAGGTGGCGCAACGACTTCTTCCGTGATCTCGGATAGTGCCGGACGGCGACTTGGCGGAGACGGAGGGATTCGAACCCTCGGTACGGTTTCCCGTACGACGCTTTAGCAAAGCGTTGGTTTCAGCCACTCACCCACGTCTCCGGGCCGACTGCGCGATCGTATAGCATGGGTGCGCGGGCGATCAACGGGGTCGGGCGATCGTTCATCGCGCGGCAAGGAGTGAGACGGTTAATCATCGCAAGGCGAGGGAGGCCGGCGCATGCTCACCAGGTGGACAAGGCTGACGGCGGCGCTGCTGCTGGGGGCCGGCGCGGCGTCGGCGCAGGTACGCACGGTGGACCCGAACCGCGCGCTCGACGGCGATCTCGCCGGCCCGCCGCCCGCCC
>NZ_CAHJWX010000188.1 GCF_903643065.1 Sphingomonas bacterium
CCAGCCGAGGTAGCCCATGTCCTCGCCCTTCACGGGATAGGAGCGGCCGGCCTGCGGTGGCATGGTGGAAGCACCCAGCGGCGAGCAGGCGGCGTTGCCGCTGACCGTCGGGATCGGATTGACCATCTGCACCCGATATTGCTGCTTGCGCATCATCGGCATCAGGTACTTGTTGCACAGGCCCTTGGAGCCCATCGTGCCCCAGGCGAGGCCCTCGCGGTGGAGCTTGAAGGCGAAGCGGGTCAGCACGAGGCGCGACGCCTGGACATGGCCGATATGCGCGTCGACGTTGCCGTTCACCGGGTACATCGGCCCCTGGCAGCCCGCGCACCAGAACACCTGGTCGATCGGCAGCTTGGCCGTCGCGGCGACGCAATCCCCGGCGCAGGCGGCCTGCGCGACCGTGCTGGTGAACAGGACCGCTTCCGGGTTGAGGATCGCGGTCAGCGAGTCATCCTGCCACAGCGGATCGACCTCGGTCATGTAGGCGATGTCGAACGAGGCGTTCTCGAAGCAGACGAAGTCCGTCAGGATCTCCATCCAGTAGAGCAGCGGGTAGACGTACCAGTGGACGTGCCACTTGGACGTGTTCTGCGCCGCGCCGCCGGTCTGGGACGGCCCCTGCATCTGCCCGCGGCCGATATCGAAGCCGGGCGAGATCTTGAGACCGCCGAGGTTCACGAAGCACCACGGCTTGGTCGACACGTCCGCGAGCCGAGCCGGCTCCCAGAAGCCCGCGGCGATGCCGATGCGCGGTATGGGGGTTCCGCACGCGCAGATCGGCAGGCTCGGGTTCTCGGTGTCGGGCCGGCTGCTCGGCCAGATCTTCATGGAGCCGATCGACAGCGGGAACAGGCACGACCAGCAGACATCGGTGATCGGGTTGACGAACTTGCCCGAGCACGATGTCTCGGCTTGCGCGCGCGCGCTCATGGCACCGGCACCGAACAGCAATGCCAGCACCATCGCGAAAAGACGGAAGCAGCTCACTCAGCCCTCCTTGGCGGTCATGGCCGCCAAATGGTCGTTGTCGGCCCGGTTCTTCCGGACGACGTAGAGAGCGACATGAAGCGCGGTGGTGATGAGCAGCACCGCGACGACGAAGCTCGCGGCCGGACCGAACGCTCGCATTAACGGCGAGATCGCGAGCACGCCGACCGCGCACGCGACGCAGAGCACCTGCATCGTCTTGCGCATGGTCCGAAGATCCTTGGTCTCAGGCGCCGCCATCGGCGTCTTGAGGAGGTCGAGCCACAGCGGCATCAGCCATTTCCCTTCAGCTGGATTTCGGAGAGCTTGAGAACGCGACCCTCTTGCACCGCGATCGCGGGCGTGTGACGCACGCCCAGGCGGCCGGTGAGGCGGCCCTCCTGGTCGAAATAGAATCGGCGCTTGCGGGCGGTCATCTCGTCGAGCGGGGCACCGCTGACGAGGATGATCTTGGCCTTGAGATCGTCGTAATGGCTGGTTGCCCAATCCATCTCGGCCTTGCTGTCGCCGTCGACGAACACCAGCGCCTGGCCCATCGCCACAAAGTCTAGCGGGTTCACCGAGCGGCCCCGCTGCGCGATGAGGTTGCCCTTCTGGTCGCGCACGTCGTGGTCGATCACGATCGAGGGATCATAGATCCACGACCGCGGCTCGCTGGCATGGCTGATGCCGGCGACCGGCTCGGGACGGCGCACCCGCGCTTCTGCGCGGTGCGCGAACTCTGCGTTGGCGCGATCGATGCCGCCGGTCGCCTGCAGATGCTGGAGCCGCGCCTCGATGGTGGCAAGGATGTCGGGCTCCATCACCGGAAAGGCCTTTCCCATCGTGCCGAAGTCCTTGGCGACCGCGGCGGACGAGCCGACCGCCAGCAGCGCCGCAGTGGCCAGGATCGTCCGCCAGCGGCTCACAGGATCGCGCTCCCGACGCCGACGATGTTCCTCGAGCAGGCGTAGCCGATTTCGGCATAGCGGCTGTCGAAGCCATCCTTGTGGGGCGTGCCGACATAGTAGCAGCCGTCGGGCACGGTGCCGGTCGGGCCGGGGTGCAGCGCCTCGCCCGTCCGCGTCAGCGGCTTCATCCGGCTGACGACGCGGCCGGCGACGACAACCCACGGCCCGCGATGGAGCACGGCATCGCCGGGCATGCCGTAGACGATCTTGCCGAACATCTGCGGCTTGGCACCGAAGTGCCGGATCACCAGCGGGTTGGCTGGCGGCAGGAAGAACACGTACTCGCCGCGCTTCGGGAGCGCCGTCTTATGGATCACGAACGCCCAGTTCGGCAGCGACTCCGTCGCGTTGATGAGGAGGGCGTGGTTCTCCTGCCAGTCGGACAGACCCTGGCCGACGATGGTCCCGACACCAACGATGCCGAGGATCGCCCAGAGCCGCTTGCGAAAGCGGAACGGCTCCGGCGCCTCGACCGGCTTACTGGCCAGGGTTGCCATTTGCCCCTCCGAAGCTGGAGACGGATGCGACCGGCGCTTGTCCTTCGGGAGCGACCGTCTCGAAAGGATTGCCCGGTGGCGGCGTCGGCAGGACCTGCCGGGGCGGCACCGCCGCTGCGGGCTGGGCGTCGGCCGCTTGCGGAACCAGTGCGGCAGGCGGGACCTGGAGCGCGGCCGGGTGCGGCCGGGCGACGCCGCCAGCGTAGATCGAGCTCACCACCTCGGCGGTGATGTCCGGCACGCTCTTGGACAGCACCGCCTCGCCGACCAGCACGACCTGGCCCTGCGCGCTGCGCCGCTGCAGCTCGCTGTCGAGCGAGGCCATGAATTGCTGCATCTGCGCGCGAACCTGCTCGGGCGGGGTGGCGCTACGCGCCTGCGCCTGGACGTACTCGCCGACGATCCGCGACAGGTTCGCCTTGACGATGTGCTGGCGCGGCGCGGCGGTCAGCGCGCGCGTGACCCACATGCCCCAGATCAGCAGCAGAAGGACGGCAGCGCCGACCAGCAGCTGCGGGCCAGTGTAGCCCGCGAAGACGGGCCGGTGCCGCGGCGTCATGGCGGCCGGCTCCGACGCCGGCAGATCGAGCGGCAGCATCGGCTCAACCACGGCTCGCCGCCACCGTCGGCTTGGCGCCGAGCAGCGCGTGCCGGCGGAAGAACATCACCGCGGCGAGGAGCAGAAGCTGTGCCGAGCCGACGAGGCCCTTGAACTGCGCTACCCGATGAGCATCAGCCGCGACGTAGCGGGTCGACAGGTTGGCGAGTTGCGCCATCATCAGGTCGAAGTTCAGGCTGCCGATCATCAGCATCGCGAGAACGAACAAGCCCCAGGTGACGAGCAGGCAGGTAACCGTGAAGCCGACGACGCGCAGGCCATGGTAGGAGAGGGTGGACAGGTCGGGCATCGTCAGACGCCGCGATCGGATCAGGGTGGCCATGGTCGTCACTCCGCTGCGATGGCGAGGCCGTCGTCGGCGTCGCTCCACTTCTCGGGGTTGTTGGGGAAGGCGACGCGCTCGATCGCGACGTCCATCGACAGGCCCTGATCGAGCAGCTCGTGGATGGCGGCGAAGGTGCGCGGCGAGGACGAGAAGACGGTCGCCGAATAGGGATCGAGCACCAGCCGGCCGACCGCCAGCGTGTCCGGCCCCTTTATCATCACGTCCGAGTATTCAACGCCCTGCCGCTTCAGCGAACGGAGCAGCGCGTCAGTGTAGTCGTCCATCTCGAAGCGATCATGCTTCTTGAAGTCGGCAATGGTCTCGGCCTTCTGCTGAAGGATCATGAACCAGTCGCTGTTCTCCAGCGCGGCGCGGCTGCCGTCCGACTTGTAATAGTCGTTGAGACTCTGGGTCGCGGTGACCAGCGACGCGCCGTACTTGCGGCAGGTGCGGGCATAGGCCTCGATGAAGTCGGCCATCGCGCCGCCCTTGAGCATCTGCCACGCTTCATCGAGCAGCAGCGCTTTCGGGATCGAGCGGTCGACCCGGCGCATCCGCTGCGAGGTCATGAACATGATCGCGCTCAGCACCACCGAGCGCAGCTCTTCGCGGCTCGACAGGTCGGACAGCTCGAAGACCGTCAGGTCGGCCGTGAGCTCGAACGAGACCTGGCCCTCGAAAAACTTGCCGTAGGTGCCCTTGGCCGAGAACGGCCGCATGGCGATGCCGAGGTCGGCACCGAGCGGATTGCCGGTTTCGTCGAGCGCGGCGATCACCGCGTCGATCGAGCCGTTGGTGCCTTCCGCCTCCCACACCTGCTTGATCGCGCCATCGATCAGACCACGCTCGGTGTCGTTGAGCTTGTCGATGTGGCGCGCCATCTGGCTGACGATCGACTTCAGCATCGCCAGGCAGTCGACGAGATAATCCTCGTCCGCTTCCGCCTGTCCGGCGTCGATCATCGAGAAGGGGTTGAGGCAGAAGCCCGACGCCATCGTGAACTCGACGAATGCGCCGCCCTGCAGCTTGGCGGAGTGCTCGAACGAGCGCCCGTCATCGATCACCACCACCTTGGCGCCGGCGCCGCAGAGCGCCGCGCACAGCTCCTGGAGCGCGACCGACTTGCCGCTGCCGGACTTGCCGAAGACGGCGACGTTGTGGTTGCCGGCCGTGTTCTCGAATGGCGACCAGAAGAAGGGCTGACCGCGCCGGCCGATCAGCATCAAGTGCGGGTTGTTGCCGCCGAGATACTCGCCCTGCATCGGTGCGAGGCTCGCCGCCGTCGTGGTAATGACGGTGCGCAGCCGCTTCATGTTCTTCAGGTCGTACGAGAGGCCGTTGGCCATGGTCATCGGCATCGCCGCGAGCAGGCCCTGGATCTGCAGGTAGCGATCGTCGAGCAGGTCCCAGCCAGCCGCCCGGTAAACCGACTTGATGCTCCGCTCGTTGGCGTCGCCCTTGCCCTTGGGGCTGAAGGCGGTGACCGAGTAGAAGGCCTGGACGAGCTTATGGCCCTGCTTCAGCTGGTCCTTCACGAACTTCCACTCGGCCGACTGCTCCTTCAGCTGCGGTAGTAGGCGGGCGGACTTGCTGTCGGCGAGGCTGGTGGTCCGCATGAATTTGCGGCCGGCCTTCATTCCCGAGGCTTCGGCATCCGGAAAGTCGAGGCACAGGTTGGTCGACACCGGGCAGGGCATGCGCAGCTTGTCGGCGAACATGTCGCCGATGAGCTTCGC
>NZ_CAHJWX010000189.1 GCF_903643065.1 Sphingomonas bacterium
GGCGGCGCGCACCGCCAAGGAGCGCGCGATCGTGCTGCGGCGGATGCATGACCTGATGCTGGCGCATGCCGAGCCGCTCGCGCGGCTGCTGACGCTGGAGCAGGGCAAGCCGCTGGCCGAGGCGCGGGGCGAGATCGGCTATGCCGCCTCGTTCCTCGAATGGTTCTCGGAGGAGGGCAAGCGGCTGTACGGCGACGTGATCCCGAGCCACGGGGCCGACCAGCGGATCGTCGTGCTGCGCCAGCCGATCGGCGTGGTGGCGGCGATCACGCCGTGGAACTTCCCGGCGGCGATGATCACCCGCAAGATCGCGCCGGCGCTCGCCGCCGGCTGCGCCGTCGTCGTCAAGCCGGCGGAGCAGACGCCGTTCTCGGCGCTGGCGCTGGGCGTGATCGCCGAGATGGCGGGGCTGCCGCCGGGCCTGCTCAACATCGTCACCGGCGAGCCGCGCGCGATCGGCGCCGAGCTGACCGGAAGCCCCGTCGTCCGCAAGATCAGCTTCACCGGCTCGACGGCGGTGGGCGCGCTGCTGTTCGCCCAGTCCGCGCCGACGATCAAGAAGCTGAGCCTGGAACTGGGTGGCAACGCGCCGTTCATCGTCTTCGACGACGCCGATCTGGACGCGGCGGTGGCGGGCGCGCTCGCCTCCAAGTTCCGCAACGCCGGCCAGACCTGCGTCTGCGCCAACCGGATCTACGCGCAAGCGGGCATCCACGACACGTTCGTGGCGCGGCTGGTCGCGGCGACGCGGGCGCTAACGGTGGGCGACGGGTTCGACGAGGGCGTGGCGATCGGGCCGTTGATCGATGACGCCGCGCTGGCCAAGGTGGACGAGCACGTCGCCGACGCGGTTGGCGGGGGCGCGACCGTGCTGACCGGCGGGGAGCGTCTGAACGGCCGCTTCTATGCGCCCACCGTACTCGGCGGCGTCACGCCCGGGATGCTGGTGACGCGCGAGGAGACGTTCGGGCCGCTCGCCCCCGTCATCCGCTTCGACACGGAGGAGGAGGTGGTGCGCCTCGCCAACGACACCGAATTCGGGCTCGCCGCCTATTTCTACGCGCGCGACGTCGGCCGGGTGTGGCGCGTCGCCGAGGCGATCGAGAGCGGCATCGTCGGCGTCAACACCGGGCTGATCTCGACGGAGGTGGCGCCGTTCGGCGGGGTGAAGGCGTCCGGCCTCGGCCGCGAGGGATCGCGGCACGGCATCGACGACTATGTTGAGCTGAAGTACATCTGCATCGGGCTATGACGGCTCGGGTGGCGACGGCTCGCCCTCGCCCAGGTCGATCGCGGCGGTGAACGTGCGCAGCTCGGCCAGCAGATCGTCGAGCCGCTGCCGGCCGAACCGCGCCGCATAGTCGTCGAGCAGCGCGACCGTCCGGCGCGAGGTGTCGCGCACCAGCGCCTGCCCGGACGGCGACAGCGTCAGCACCGCGCGGCGCCGGTCATGCGCGTGCGGCGCGCGCCGGATCAGCCCGCGCTCGACCAGCTCCTTGAGGATGCGCGCGACGCTGGGCGCGAACAGCAGCGCCGCCTCGGCGAGGCTGGTCGGGTCGGTCGGCCCGGCATGATCCAGCACGCGCAGCACGCGCCATTGCTGTTCCGTCACGTTGGCGGCGCGCAGCATGGGGCGGATCGGCGCCATCACCGCTTCGCGCGCCGCCAGCAGCGTCCCGGCGAGCGAACGCTGGTACGGCGGCAGTTTCCGTTCGGATTGTTCCACTGATCGCCCTGCTGCTGGCGCCCTGCGCTGGCGTCGCCGCCCTATGCACGGCGCGCGTCGGCGGGCACAACCCGGATTATCGGATGCGGGCCCGACGGACGAGACTTGGCCGACATGGCACGCCCGCGAAGCCACGGCGCAGGCCGCGGACGCATCAGATCGGGCCAGTTGTCATGGCCGGAGGTGGTCGAGCAGGCTGGCGCCCTCAAATGGCCGCCATCCTACTCGCTCCCGCGTCAGCGCGCTGGCGGCGGGTACGTCCATCTTGGCGATGCGATCGAGCCAGCCGAAATGGTTCGCGGACGCCGCTGTCGACAGGCTGACGACGGGAAGCAGCAGGCGCTGGCCGATCGCCTCGGCGATCTCGCGCACCGGCACACCCTCTTCCGTGACGGCGTGGTAACACTGCCCCAAGCCGCCGCTTTCGAGAACCCGTCCGTACAGTCGCGCGGCATCGAGGCGGTGGACCGCCGGCCAGCGGTTCCGGCCGTCGCCGACATAGGCCGAAAGGCCTGTCTTGCGGGCATGGGCGAGCAGGTAACTGGCGAAGCCCTGCCTGGTCCGGTCGTGCACCTGCGGCATCCGCACCACAGTCGCGCGCACCCCGCGTTCGACCAGCGCCAGCGCCGTCTGCTCCGATACGCGCGGCATGCCATGCGCGTCTGCCGGCGGCATGTCGTCCTCGGTGACGACGCGACCGGGGATGACCGGCAGGCCCGAGGTGACGATCAGCGGCTTGTCCGATCCCGCCAGCCCGTCACCAAGCGCCTCGATCGCCCGGCGATCGGTCTCGCAGCTCGCCGCCATGTTGGAGAAGTCGTGATCGAACGCGGCGTGGATGACGGCGTCGGCCTGCTCGGCACCGCGCCGCAGGCTGTCCGCGTCCTGCAGGTCGCCACGATGCGCCTCGACGCCGGCGGCGACCAGGGCGGTCGCGGCGTCGTCAGAGCGGGCCAGGCCGACCACATGATGGCCGGCGGCGAGCAGGTCGGCGACGACGGCCGAACCGACGAACCCGGTCGCGCCCGTGACGAACACGTGCCTCACCACGGCACCGGACCGTTCTCGTCGGAGAAGGTGCCGTTAGGACCGTCGTCGCCGATCAGCGCGAGGCGCACCGGCTCGCGCGCGCCTTCCTCCAGGCTGCGGGTGCCGTTGAAGTTGTTGAGCGCGGTCCTGGTGAAGCCCGGGCAGGCGGCATTGACCTTGATGCGCGTGCCTTCGAGCGCCAGCGCGAAGGCGAGCATCACCGCGTGAGACGCCGTCTTCGACACGCTGTAGTTGCCGAACATCGCGCGGTGCGGGTTGGCGGGATCCGAGTTGAGCGTCAGTGACGCGCCCGAGCTGCCGGTGAGGACGATGCGCCCGGCCGGCGCCTCGCGCAGTAGCGGCAGCATCGCCTGCGTGACGGCGATGACGCCGAACACGTTGGTTTCGAACACAGCGCGCACGGCGTCGAGCGGCGCGTCGGTCAGCAGGTTGGTCTTGATTGCCTCGCCAAAGTCCTGGTTCGGCTTGGCGCGCGAGATGCCGGCGTTGTTCATCAGGATATCGAGGCGGCCGAACTCGGCGCGGATGCGAGTCGCGGCGGCGGCGATCGAGGCCTGGTCGGTGACGTCGAGTTGGATTGCGTGCGCGCGCTCGGAAATCTGCGCGGCGGCTGCCTGGCCCTTGGCGAGGTCGCGCGCGCCGACCAGTACGGTCAACCCTTGTGCGACAAGGTCCTTGGCGATCTGCAACCCGATACCTTGGCTGGCGCCGGTGACCAAGGCGATGCGGTCATCTACCATGATGATACTCTCCTCGATTGCTGGTCAGCGGCAACCGGCTGCCCTAGATTGGATCGATTGGAACTCTGATCCGCTACATACGGAATGACGTTCCGCTTATCAAGGGACGGATATGACGGGCGTAGCGGACGATCAAAGACCTGCGGCGACAGCCCCCGCCTATCGGCGCGTCCGTGCCGACGCCCGACGCAACATCGAGGCGTTGTTGGAAACGGCCAAGGCGGTGTTCGCGACGTCCGGCGTGGACGCGCCGATGCGTGAGATCGCCGACCGGGCAGGCGTCGGGGTCGGCACGATCTACCGCCACTTTCCCCAGCGCGCCGATCTGGTCGCGGCGGTGTTCCGCCACGAGGTTGACGCCTGCGCTAGCGCCGCCGCTCACCTGGCGACCAAACACGCGCCGGGCGAGGCGCTGGACCGCTGGATGCAGCGCTATGTCGACTTCATCGTCGCTAAGCGCGGTCTCGCCGCTGCGCTCCATTCCGGCTCATCCGCGTTCCAGTCGTTGCCGGCCTATTTCGACCAGCGGCTCGAACCGGCCTTGCAAGGCCTGCTGGACCGCGCGGCCGCTGTCGGCGAGCTGCGCGCCGACGCCGATCCGCATGACCTGCTCCGCGCCGTCGCCAGCCTGTGCATGCCGTCGGGTGATGGCGATCCGGCACCGGCGCGGCGTCTGGTGGCGCTGCTGGTGGACGGCTTGCGCTATCGTGGGCGCGTGTCGTGAGGAATCGGGCGGCGCCTCAAGTCCGCTGGTATTGGAAATACCAGACCTCGTGGCCGTGGCGGCGTGCCTTGCGCTCGTAGCGCGTTTCCGGCCAGTCCGCCGGCCGCGCCAGGAAGTCGCGCGCGGTCGTCGCCGTCCAGCGGAAGTCGCCCCGGCGGCCCAGCACCATGCAGGCCCAGCGGCAATAGGTCGGGTCGTCCGTCCCCAGCCGGAACTCGGCGCCGGGCCGCAGCTTCGCCGCGATCAGGTCGAGCGGCCCGTCATTGGCCATGCGCCGCTTGGCGTGGCGCGCCTTGGGCCAGGGATCGGGGTGGAGCAGGTAGACGCGCGACAGGCTCGCGTCGGGCAGCTGCTCCAGCACGTCGAGCGCGTCGCCCATGTGCAGGCGGACATTGTCCAGCTCGCCGTCGCGCAGGTGGCCCAGCGCCTGGACGACGCCGTTGAGGAACGGCTCGCAACCGATGAAGCCAGTGCCCGGCCGCGCCGCCGCCTGCGCCGCGAGGTGCTCGCCGCCGCCAAAGCCGATCTCCAGCTCCAGCGGGCGGTCCGCCCCGAACAGCACGCGCGCGTCGAGCGGCCCCGCCGGCACCGCCACCGTCGGCAGCATCCGGTCGACCAACGCCGCCTGGCCCTCCCGCAGCTTGTGGCCCTTGGCCCGGCCATAGAGGCGGCGGATGGTGGCGGGGTCGGTCATGGCACCCGCGACTATCGCGGTTGGGCCCGAGCCGCCACCTCGCCCGTTCACCCGCCATGGCGGACAAGAAGAAGACCAAGAAGCGCGGCAAGGTCGCCAAGGCGGCGCGCAAGCTGGTGGCGGCGGACGTGGCGGCGACGCACGCGGCG
>NZ_CAHJWX010000190.1 GCF_903643065.1 Sphingomonas bacterium
GCACTGGCCGGGCGGGCGCCACCGACGAGACGGGCGTGCGGATCGAGCGCGCGCCGGGCGAACCGCCGGCCCTGCCGCGCCGTCAGGCGTCCGCGCGTCGGTGAAGGTATTGGGGTGAGGGTGCTGGTCGACGCGGACGCCTGCCCGGTCAAGGAGGAGGTGTACCGCGTCGCTTGGCGCCGCGCGGTGCCGGTGGCGATCGTCGCCAACAGCCGGCTGCGCGTGCCCGATCACCCGCTGGTCGAGCGCGTGGTGGTGGGCGACGCGTTCGATGCCGCCGACGACTGGATCGCCGATCGCGCCGGGTCCGATGCGGTGGTGGTGACCGCCGACATCCTGCTCGCCGACCGCTGCCTTAAGGCCGGCGCCACGGTGCTGGCGCCGACGGGCAAGCCGTTCACGCTCGCCTCGATCGGCGCCGCGATCGCGACGCGCGCGATCATGGCCGACCTGCGGGCCGGCGGCGACCAGCTCGGCGGGCCGGCGCCGTTCGGCAAGACCGATCGGTCGCGGTTCCTCCAGGCGCTCGACACGGCGCTGGCGAGGCGCTGAGCCGCCGCGTCGACCGGATGGCCCGACCATGCCGTTCGTGCCGAGCGCAGTCGAGGCACCGTCTGGATCAGTCCCTCGACTTCGCTCGGGACGAACGGAAGGTAACGCGTGGGCAGGACAGGCGCTCAATGGAAGTCGTGGCTCTTGATCGGGATCACGTCCTCCGGATCGCAGCCGTTGCGGAACGGTGGATGGTAGTCGGAACGTGCGCGTGGCTTCCAGCCGGGGTCGCCGCGATCGGGGGCGCCGGCGTGGGTGGCGCCGTCGCCGCGCGAGGTCAGGCGCGGCAGGTCGATTTCGCCCACGGCGCGGAGCATCGCGGTGCGGTCATGGATGCGATCGGCGATGACGTGGATGACCTTCCCCTCGCGCTGCACGACTCCGGTGACGGAGATCATCGCCGACGACATGACGATGGTGCGCTGCGCCTCGAACCGGTCGGGCCACAGGATGATGTTGGCGACGCCCGTCTCGTCCTCGATCGTGATGAACAGCACGCCCTTGGCGCTGCCGGGCTTCTGCCGCACGAGGATGATGCCCGCGACCTCGACGCGGCGACCATCGCGCGTGGCCCCGAGCGTGTCGCAGGTGATCACCCGCTGCCGCGACAGCTCGTCCCGCAGGAAGAACAGCGGATGCTGGCGCAGCGTCAGCTGGGTGGCGCGATAATCCTCCACCACCTCGCGCCCGGCGGTGAGCGGGGTGAGCGCGACCGGCTGCTCGCGGCGCTCGGCGAGGTCGAGCAACGGCAGCGGCGTCTCGCCCAGCCCCCGGATCGTCCATAGCGCCTGACGCCGGTCGAGCCCCATCCCGGCAAAGGCGTCGGCCTTGGCGAGCTTCTCCAGGCATGAAAGCGGCACGCCCGAGCGGCGCCACAGGTCCTCGATCGAGGCGAAGGGAGCGGCGGCGCGGGCGTCGAGGATCTTGGCGGCGTCCTTGCCCGAAACGCCATGAACGACGCGCAGGCCCAGCCGGAGGGGAAGGTCGTCATCCCCGCGCAAGCGGGGACCCCTCTCGCCCCTTTCCACCAGCCGCGTGTCCCAGTCGCTCTCCAGCACGCACACGGGCAGGATCTCCACCTCATGCTCGCGCGCGTCCCGGACGATCTGCGCGGGCGCGTAGAAGCCCATCGGTTGCGCGTTGAGCAGCGCGCAGGCGAACACGTCGGGGTGATGGCATTTCATCCAGGACGAGGCGTAGGCGATCTTGGCGAAGCTCGCCGCGTGGCTTTCGGGAAAGCCATAGGAGCCGAAGCCCTCGATCTGCTTGACCAGCCGCTCGGCGAAATCGGGGCTGATGCCCTTGGCGGCCATGCCGGCGATCAGCTCGGCCTTGAACTGGCCGACGCCCTGCGTGTATTTGAACGTCGCCATCGCCTTGCGCAGCTCGTCGGCGCGCGCCGGCGTGAAGCCCGCGCCCTCGATCGCGACCTTCATCGCCTGTTCCTGGAACAGCGGCACGCCCAGCGTCTTGCCCAGCACGGCCTTCAACGCCGGGCTGGGGTAATCGAATTCGATCGCGGGATCGGCGCGCAGCTGCTCGCGGCGCTTCAGATACGGGTGGACCATGTCGCCCTGGATCGGGCCGGGCCGGACGATCGCGACCTGGATGGCGATGTCGTAGAAAGTGGCCGGCAACATGCGCGGCAGCATCGCCATCTGTGCCCGGGACTCGATCTGGAAGACGCCGAGCGTGTCCGCCCGCTGGATCATCGCGAAGGTCGCGTCGTCGTCGGTCTGCAACTCGGGCGAGGACAGGGTCAGCTTCAGCCCCTTGTGCGCGGCGAGCAGGTCGAACGCCCTGCGCATGCAGCCGAGCATGCCGAGCCCCAGGATGTCGACCTTCATCAGGCCCAGCTCCTCGATGTCCTCCTTTTCCCATTCCACCACCCAGCGGCTCTCCATCGCGGCGGGCTGGACGGGGACGAGATCGTGGAGCGGATCGCGGGTGAGGACGAAGCCGCCGGGGTGCTGCGACAGGTGGCGGGGTGTGCCGATCAGCTCGCGCGACAGCTCCAGCGTCAGGGCGAGGCGCGGATCGCCGCGATCGAGGTGGAGCGCGTCGACGTGCCGGTCCGCCACGCCCTCCTCCGACCAGCCCCAGACCTGGCCCGCCAGCGCCGCCGTCAGATCCTCGGGCAGGCCCAGCGCCTTGCCGACCTCGCGCACCGCGCCGCGCGCGCGGAAGCGGCTGACCACGGCGGTCAGCGCGGCATGATCGTGGCCATAGGTCTGGTAGATCCACTGGATCACCTGCTCGCGCCGCTCGTGCTCGAAATCGATGTCGATATCGGGCGGCTCGCGGCGGTCGGGCGAGATGAACCGCTCGAATAATAGCTCGTGCTCGATCGGATCGATCGAGGTGATGCCCAGCACATAGCATATCATCGAATTGGCGGCGCTGCCGCGCCCTTGGCACAGGATGTCCTGGCTGCGCGCATAGGCGACGATCGAGTTCACGGTCAGGAAATACGGCGCGTACTCCATCTGCGCGACGAGGCGCAGCTCATACTCAAGCAGGTCGCGATACCGCTGGTCGGGTGCGCGATCAGCAACCGGCTGCCGCAGCAAATCCTCCATTGCGTTGCGGGCCAGGGACTCGAGCGCCGCCTGGGGCGTCTTGCCGGTGATGACGATCTCCTCGGGATATTGGTAGCGCAACTCGCGCAGCGAGAAGGTGCAGCGTTCGACGATCGCCTGCGTCGCGGCGAGCGCGCGCGGATGCGCGGCGAAGCGGCGCGCCATCTCGGCGGGCGGTTGCAGGCAGCGGTCGGCGGAGCGCTCGCGGCGCAGGCCCAGCTCGTCCACCGTGCGCTTCTCGCGGATGGCGGTGACGACGTCCTGCAGGCGGCGGCGGTCGGGATGGTGATACAGCACGTCGCCGGTCGCGAGCGGGGTCAGGCCAAAGCGGCGCGCGGCCTCGTCCAGCCGGTACAACCGCGCGCGGTCATCCGGGCGGCGGTGATGCGTCAGGCAGAGATGGCCCCGACCGGTCCCGAACAGGTCGGCCATCCAGCGCAAGCCGTCCTCGTCCGTCCCGTCCGGGCCGGGGACGAGCGACGCGACCAGGCCGGGCGCGGCGTCGGCCACGTCCTCCCAATGCAGGAAGCAGCGGCCCTTCTCGCCCTTGCGGGGATCGGCGCGCATGTTGCCGCGCGTCAGCAGGTTGGTGAGGCCGGTCCAGCCGGCGAGATGCTCGGGCCAGACGAGCAGGGAGGCGCCGCTGACCAGGTCGAGCCGGCAGCCGACGACCGGGCGGATCGCGATGCCCTTGTCCTTCCTGATCTCGTCGCAGGCGTAGAGCGCGCGGACCAGCCCCGCGACCGAGTTGCGATCGGTGATGCCCAGCGCGGGCATGCCCATCTCGCATGCCGTCGCGAACAGCTCCTCGGGCGAGGACGCGCCGCGCAGGAAGCAGAAATGCGTGGCGGCCTGGAGTTCGACATAGGTCATTGGCGGGACGCGTGCGAAATGACTATATCATCTGGTCTGGATGGAGGCGCGCGATGGGCAAGATGGTCGGCATGGCCGAGTTCAAGGCGAACTGTACCCGGCTGCTGCGCGAGGTGGAGCAGGGCGGCGAGCCGATCACGGTGACGGTGCGCGGCAAGCCGGTGGCGGTGGTAAAGGCGGCAGAGCCCGCGTCCCGACCACCCCGCACGAATGTATTCGGCATGCTCAAGAGCAACCAATACCGCTTCGTCGATCCGTTCACCCCCGTGTCCGACATGGCGGAGTGGGAGGTGAACAACCCGCCCGAACTATATCGTCCGTGATCGTCATCGATACGCATGCACTGGTGTGGATGGTTGAGGGAGGGCCGGACCTCGGTTCGCGAGCACAGTCGCTGATCGTAGCCGAACTCGAAGACGATGGAGTGCTGATCGCGCCGATCAGCTTTTGGGAGCTGGCGATGCTCGTTGACAAGGGTCGGCTGACGCTGGGTAGACCGGTGGTAGCCTGGTGGAATCGCGTGCTCCTGGAACCAGGCTTTGTCGTCGCTGATCTGACAGCGGAAATCGGCGCTGATGCAGGAATGTTGCCGGGGAACATTCACGGCGATCCAGCCGATCGCCTCATCATCGCTACCGCTCGATCCATCAACTGCCCGGTACTTACAGCAGATGGCAAGATTCTCGACTATGCCGCCGCCGGCCACGTCCAGGTGATCGACGCCCGGCACTAGCGCGCGCCTCCCAGCCCGTGCAGGAACCAGCGCAGGTCGCCGGTTTCCACGCGGACGCCGTCGCCGCGGCGGTATAGCCAGAAGCGGTCGCCCGCCTCGTCCTCCACACGGTAATAGTCGCGCACCGCCGCGCGCTCGGCGGCGCGGCGCCACCATTCGCCGCCGATGCGTTCGGGACCTTCGGCCCGCACGATGCGATGGGAGACGCCGCGCCAGGTGAAGCGCCGGGGCGGCTGGTCGGGCAGCTCGGCCAGCACATGGTCGATCGGCTCGGGATGGCGCAGCAGCCGGACGGGCCGGGGCCAGCGCGGGTGCCAGGGATGGTCCGGCGGGCGCGC
>NZ_CAHJWX010000191.1 GCF_903643065.1 Sphingomonas bacterium
ATGCCGAACACCGTGTTGGTGTAGATCGCCGAGATCGCCAGCATCTCCATGTAGCGGACGTGGGCATCGGGATCGTAGCGTGACGGAGGGCGATGCGCCCGGAAGAACGGCGTATCGAACCGGGGATCGGTCACGCGATCGTCCATCGCATCGACCTCCCAGCCCTTGCGCGGCTGCATGGCGATGACGATCGGGGCGGTATAGACCATGTGGTCGGCATCGAGCGGGGTGAGCCTGGCGACCAGCCCGGCCGGTTGCGCGCCTATATCCTTGCGGGTCGGCTCGATCATGCCGGCCATCACGTTTTCGAGCGACGGGATCGAACCGCCATCGCGCTGCAATGCGGCTTGCGGCACCAGATCATAGCTGAGGCCACGCACGGCGTAGTCGGCGAGGAAGGCATCGGCCATCAGCCCCAGCGCGGGCATTTCATAAGTTTTGCCGGTTTCAAGGCCGAGTCCCTTGACCCGTTCCCACAGGCTCGACGTGCCCGAGCTGGACCCCGCGCTTTCCGACGCCGAGCCGGACACCGACGAGCCGCCCCCGCTGCATCCGGCCAGCACGAGGCCCAGCGCGAGCGGGGCGAGGGCGCGCAGGCGGATCATCGTTTTTCCTCCACCATCAGGTTGTGCAGCTCGCGCGCGTTGCGTTCCAGATCATCGCTCGACCCGGCGAGCTTGGCTTCCAGTTCGGCCGCGCGCTTGCGGAGGCGGGTGAGTTCGGCCGCGGCGGCAGGGTCGCAGGCGGGGCGGGGCTGTCCCGTCGCGGCCGACCAGTCGCGGTTGAACCCGGCATCGAACGCAGCGCGATCGGCGCGCACGACGGCCGTGTCGCGCTCGACCCGCACATCGACATGCTGTTGCCACGACACCGCTAGCCAGGTCAGCACCGCGGCGACCGGGGCCGCCACCAGAGCGCCGGAAGCGAAGCCGCTCAGCGCCATGACAACCCGCGAAGAAGGCAGGAAGAAAGAAGAAGGGGCGAGCTTTCAGCTCGCTCAGTTTTGATCCACACCCTACGCACGCGTGCAGCCCCCGTAGCGTGGTCGATGCGTGGTCGCTTCGACCAGAACAGCATGGCAACATATGGCCGGGAGCTTGTCAACAGGGCTAGGCAGTAGGCCGATAATGCGTACTCTCAGCGAGTACGATCGAGGAGCGGCGATGGCCCGCGTGATGCTGACGGCGCGCGTGACGGACACCCAGGCGGCGGCCCTAAAAAGCTACGCGGCCGAGGTCGGGTTGCCGGTCTATCAGGCGACCGTTCGCGCGCTCGAGCTCGGCATCGCGGCGCTTGTCGGGGGTAGGGGAGCGGAGCCGGCGAGGCCTGAACCGACCCCGGCGGCGAGCGTATCGGCGGGGGAGGTGGAGGCGTTGCGCGAAGCGGTGGATCGGCTGACCGTGCGGGCCGAGCTGACTGACCGGCTTACCCAGCGTACCCTATACGCAGCCGGGGCGGCCTATGCGGCGGCGCTGGCGGGGCCGACCCAGGACGCCGACAGGCTGGCGGGCATCGCCGCGGACGCGGACAGGATATTCGATCGGCAGCTCGCTAGGGCGAGGGGACAGTAAGGACTGTCATCTCGACCTAGACGGGCAGGGCTAATCATCCGACAGTATGCCGGTTCAAAGGGGAGAAGGGGAATGGGGACGTTTTCGGTCATCGTCGATGTCATCAAAGTCGTCGGCAAAGGCGCGACCCAGGCGAGTAGGCGCGTAAAGGCGGACGATATGCGAACCGCAATGAAACTCGGGAAAGGGGCGATTCAGGCCATGTACCCCGCCGCCAAAGTGATCGTGAAGAACGTGATTAAGCTAAAGGGCAATCTTTGATGTAATCGAATGGGGGACAGGTAGATGGCCACTCGCGCTGAACTCCTCTCCCGCGGCCAGGCGAGCAGGAACCGGCATTGGGCAGGCGTCAACGCGCGCGCTCAGGTGGCGGCTATCCTGTTCCTGCTATGCGCGGGCGTGGGCGCGTTCGCGGGCTGGACGACCGCCCCGGACCTCACCCGGCGCGAGGCGGCGTTGTACGCCAAGACGCAGGGGCGCGAGCTGCTGGACCCGTTCGGGCGCAACCTGCACACCTATGAGGCCGAGACGCGCGTCGCGGCGCGCGACGACATTCTCGACCCCGCCAGCCCCGCCACGCGGGGCTTCAAGCGCCTGTTATGGCGGATGGGGTTCTTCGCCATTTTGTGCGGCGTCGCGATCGGGGTTCCGCTGTATCGCTGGCGCAGGCGGGCATGGGCCAGCGCGGGCGAAAAGGCGGGGCGCGACCGCACCGTTCGCGGAGCGGAGCGGGTGGACGCGGCGACCTTGGCGCGTATGGTCCCGATCGGCGCGGCCGAACGGCCGGTGACGATCGGCGGCGTTCCCGTGCCGGTGGCCGAGGAGGCCCGGCACTTCCTGTTCGCGGGCGCGACCGGCACCGGCAAGACGACCGCGATATGGGCGATGCTCGACCAGGTGGAGCGGCGCGGGCAGCACGCGTTCGTGCATGACGTGGATGGCGGCTATGTCGCGCGCTACTACCGGCCCGAACGCGGCGACCTCATTCTCAATCCGTTCGACGCGCGTTGCGCCTATTGGAACCCGTTCAGCGACGTTCGTTCGGCATCGGACGCCGACCGGCTGGCGGGCTTCATCGTCGCCAAGCCCGCAGGCGGCAGCGCCGGGGGCGACGATGTTTGGTACGACCAGGCCCGCATCGTCGTCGCGGCCGTCATTCGGCGCTTGTGGGAGCAGGGCAGGGGCAACGTCCCCGAGTTGACCCGCGCGCTTCGCGATATGACGCCCGACGAGCTGGCGGAGCTGACGCGGGGCACCGAGGCCGCGCGCGTGTTCCAGAAGGACGCCGACAAGGCGACCGCGAGCGTGCTGTTCTGTCTGGCGGAGGCGGCGAAGATCGTCGGCGCGTTGAAGGCCGCGTCCGGCGACGGGCCGACCGTCAGCTTCGATGATTTCTACGCGGGCCTTCCCGGCATCGAGGGCGCGAAGCCTTGGATATTTCTGGCGTCGCGCAAGCGTAACTTCGCCGCGGCGCGGCCCCTACTCGGGTGCTGGCTGGATTGCGCCGTGGCGGCGATCCTCGACCGGCCGATCAAGGGCGCGCCGCGCGCGTGGCTTGTGCTGGACGAGCTTCCCGCGCTTCCCCGCGCGAGCGGGCTGCTCACCTTGCTCCCCGAGGGACGCAAGTTCGGGGCGGCGTGCGTCATCGCCTTTCAGGCGATCGGCCAGCTTCGCGACACCTACGGCCCGAACGCCGCGGGCACGATCGTGGGCCAGGCCGGCACTCAGCTCGTCATGCGCCTTGGCGACCCCGAGAGCACGAAATGGGCGACCGAGCTGCTAGGCCGGTCGGAGGTGGAGGAGCACCGATCGTCGGCCTCGCTCGACAGCGACGCATGGACCGACAAGGGTTCGCTATCGACCATGCGGCAAACCAAGCCGATCGTGCTCGACAGCGAGATCGGCCACTTGCCCCCGTTGACCGGGTTCCTGCGTCTGTCCGGCTTGCCGATCGCGCGCGTGGCAATCGACCGGGCGCACATGGAACGGCCCGACATAGCCGAGGCGACCGTTCCCGTGACGGCGCGACCGGCACCGGGAGCGACGTCGGTTTCCACCATTACGATCGACCGGACAGCCGGAGGAGCACTATGACAGGGGGAAGGAAGCAAGATGCTCGCTAAGTCCGTTCAGGTGCTTTGTGCGGCGACAGTCGCGTTCACGCTCGCCAGCTCGGCGCTGGCGAAGCAGGCCACGTTGCAGGATGCGTTGCTCGACAGGCTGGAAGGCGCTTGGGTTATTACCGGCACGATCGCGGGCGAGAGGACAATCCACGATCTCACCGCGGAATGGGTGAACCAGCACCAATATCTACGATTGCACGAGGTATCGCGCGAACGCGAGCAGGACGGCCGCCCCAAATACGAAGCGACGGTTTACATCGGCTGGAATCAGCCAACGGCTAAATACGGGATCGTTTGGCTGGACGATTTTGGCGGACTATCTACCCAATCTATCGGCCTTGCCCCCAAAGAAGGCGACCAGCTCCCGTTTGTGTTCACTAACCCGGACGGCAGTTTCACACGCACGACCATGACCTATAGCCCGGCGACGAAGGGCTGGGCCTGGACTATAGACGAGGACCGGGCAGGCAAGCTGTCCCGGTTCGCGGCGTTGACGCTGGCGCGGGTGGGGGCTGCGAGGCGGTAATGGTCGCGTCCGTCGCCTCGCTCAAAAGCGCCGGGCAGGCCGCGAGCTACTACGAGGCGGATGATTATTACACCGAGGGCGGCGAGGCCCCGAGCGCGTGGTTCGGCGAGGGGGCGAAGGCGCTAGGGCTGGAGGGCGAGGTGAACCGCGCCGCGTTCGCGGCCGGGCTTGAGGGCAAGCTACCCAACGGCGACCAGCTCGGCACCGTCAGGAACGGCGAGCGCGAGCATCGCCCCGGTTGGGACATGACCTTTTCCGCGCCCAAGTCGGTATCGATCATGGCGGAGGTCGCGGGCGATCGGCGCTTGATCGGCGCGCACGACAAGGCGGTCAGGGTCGCGCTCGACTATATCGAGCGGCACGGCGCGGCGACGCGGGCGCGCCAAGGCGGCGAGGTCCGCACGATCGACACCGGCAAACTGGCGGTCGCGACGTTCCGCCACAACACCAGCCGCGCCCAGGACCCGCAGCTTCACACCCATAGCGTCATCCTGAACGCCACCCCCGACAAGGCGGGCAACTGGCGCAGCGTCGAGAGCCTGGCGTTCTTTCGCATCTACAAGGATGCAGGGAGCATCTACCGGCAGGCGCTGGCGGGCGAGGCGCGCCAGCTCGGTTACGGCACCGTGGAGGGGAAGGGTGGCACGTTCGAGCTGGCGGGCGTCCCCGAGGCTGCGATCCGCGAGTTCAGCGCGCGCGGGAACAAGGTGGAGGAGGCGCTTGCCGAGCGCGGCAAGACGCGCGCGAACGCGACCGCGGCCGAGAAGGCGACCATCACGCTCGCCACCCGCGAGGCGAAGGAGCACATCGCGCGTGAGGCGCTTGTGCCGACGTGGCGTACCCAAGC
>NZ_CAHJWX010000192.1 GCF_903643065.1 Sphingomonas bacterium
CCGGCGCGAGCCTCGGCATCGCGGGCGCGCGCCTCGCCCCGCGCGCGCGGATCGAGCGTCAACATCGCGTGGAGCGCCGGGTCCAGCGCGGCGATGCGCTCCAGGCACTCGCCCAGCAAGGCGTCGGCAGTCAGCTCGCCGGCGGCGAGCCGCGGCGCCAGCTCGACGATCGTCGCGTCCGCGTCGCTCAGCACCGGGCGCGGCGCAGGAGATCGGCCGCCCCGCTCAGGAGGAACCCATGGTCGGAGCCGAGCAGGAACAGGCTCGCCCCCTGTTGCGCCCAAAGCGGCACGTCCTCGATCCGCGCGAGGAACATGCCGACCGTCCGCCCGTGGCGCTGGCCGGCCGCGCAGACGCGTTCCACCGCGGCGATCACCTGCGGGTCGTCCTGGCTGGCGGCGCCGTAGGCGACGGTCAGGTCGGCGCGCCCCACGAACAGCGCGTCGATCCCGTCGACCGCCGCGATCGCGTCGATCGCGTCGATCGCCTCGGGATCCTCGATCTGGGCCACCGCCACGGTCCGCGCCTCGGCGACGGCCAAGATGTCCGCCATCGGTCGCGTGGTATAGCCCGCCGCCCGCGACGAGCCGGCATAGCCGCGCCCGCCGCGTCCATAGCGGCACGCGGCCGCAAAGGCCGCCGCGTCCGCGGCCGAGCGGATATGCGGCGCCACCACCCCCGTCGCGCCGCAATCGAGCGCGTTCAGGATCTGCTCGGGGCTGGCGACCGGCACGCGGATCAGCAGGTCCTTGCCCGCCGCGCGCGCCGCCATCGCGCAGCCGTCGCTCGCCAGGCGATCGAACGGCGCGTGTTCGGCATCGATGCACAGGCAGTCGAGGTCGGTCATCGCCAGCACCTCGACCACGATGGGCGACGGCGTCTTGACGAACGTGCCGACGATACGCTCGCCCGCCGCCAGCCGCGCCTTCAACGCCGTCACGCGGCCGCCGGCCACGCCGCGCGGCTGGCGAGCGCGGCGCCTTCGGCCAGGCTGGCGAGCTTGGCATAGACGATCTCCGGATCGACCGCGCCAAAGCCGGCGAAGGTCGAGAAGCCGCAATCCGTCCCCGCGATCACCCGATCACGGCCGACCAGGTTGGTGAACGTCTCGATCCGCTGCTTGACCACCCTGGAATGCTCGATGAAATTGGTCGTGCTGTCGATCACGCCGGGGATCAGGATCTTGTCCTCGGGCACGAGCGCGGGCCGCTCGGCGAACGCCTGCCAGTCATGCTGGTGACGCGGGTTGGCGGTCTCGAACAACAGGCCCGCGGGCTTGGCGCGCATCAGCGTGGGCAGGATGGTCTCCATCTCGACATCGTGGTGATGCGGCCCCTCGTAATTGCCCCAGCACACGTGCATCCGCACGCGATCGGCGGCCACGTTGCGCAACGCGTGGTTGAGCACGTCGACATGCTGGGCGATCAGCCTCAGGTAATCGGCGTCCGACCGGTCCTTGTACATCATGTGGCGCCCGAGCCCGAGATCGGGGCTGTCGAGCTGGAGCACCAGCCCGGCCGCGACGATCGCCTCATATTCGGGCCGCATCGCCTCGGCGAGCGCCTCCAGGTAGGCGTCGGCGGTGGAGTAGTGGTCGTTCGGCTGGAACAGGGCGATCACGCCCGGCGAGGCCGCGTTCATGAACGCGCCGGCCGGACGATGCCGCTTCCGCGCCGCCGCGAACCGGTCGATGTCCTCCTCCAGCGGCTTCAGCGTCACGCAGGCGACATCGCCCACGCATCGCGGCCGACGATAGCTGGGCGTCCCGCCGCTCTTCGCCTGCCGATCGAGGAAGGTGGGGAACGCCTCCAGATCGGCCGGCGGTGATCGCGGGCTGTCGCCGTCGAAGCCCGATATCCGATCCTTGATATAGGTGGCGTAGGAGATTTTGGACATCTCGCCGTCCGAGACGATGTCGATGCCGGCCGCCACCTGCCTCGCGACGCAGGCGTCCACCGCCTCCGCCAGCACGCGCGCGCGCGTGGCAGCATCGACCGCCTCGCCGCGTTCCTCGGCGAAGACGATGTCCGTCACGGCGGCGCTACGCGGCAGCGAACCGACATGGGTCGTCAGGATGCGGTCGGCCATCAGCTGCTCTCCTCGCCGTCGATTTACCCTCGATCCGCCAACCAGGCTGAATCCGGCGATCATCGGGCCACGTCGGGTCGCCCTTGATTGCATTCGGATGCAGGATTAGTGCGGCCGAACGGCAAGTCAAGATCGGTCCCCGCTGCGCGCGCCGGTGGCGGCATGCGGCCGGCGAAGCGCGCGGGTGGGTCCCGGCTCGGGATCATGGGCCGTCAGGATGGAGACAGGGATCGTGAAGGTTCTCATCGGGGGTGACAGCGCCGGCCAGCCGCTCGTCGACGTGCTGTTCGAGCATCTCGCGTCGCTCGACGGGATCGACGTCACGCGCGACGTGCCGGCGGCCGAGGACGAGCGCTATGCCTATGTCGCGGACCGCGTCGCCAACGCCGTCCGGGATGAGCGATACGAGCGCGCCGTCCTGATCTGCGGCACCGGCCTGGGCGTCAGCATCGCGGCCAACAAGGTGCCGGGCATCCGCGCGGCGCTGGCGCACGACACCTATTCGGCCGAACGCGCCGTCAAGAGCAACGACGCGCAGATCCTGGCGCTGGGTGCCCGCGTGATCGGCCCCGAACTCGCCAAGGCCGTCGTCGGCACCTATTTGGCGGCGCGCTACGATCCCGCGAGTCATTCGGCCGCGAACATCGCGGCGATCGACGAGGTCGACGCCCGCTATTCGAGCCGTTGAGATGGCGGCCGCGGACCTGTTCGGTGGCCGGTCGCGACGGCTGGTGGGCACGAGCTGGAAGATGAACAAGCTGCGGGCGGACGCGGATGCGTTCTGCACCACGCTGGTCGCGGACGGCGCGGCGCTCGCGAGCCGCGTCGATCTGTTCGTCGTTCCACCCTTCACCCTGATCGAGCGCGTCGCCGCCGCGCTCGGCCGCACCGGGATCGCGGTAGGCGCGCAGAACGTCCATTGGGACGATGCGGGCGCCTGGACAGGCGAGATCTCGGCGCCGCAGGCGGGCGATGCCGGCGCCTCCTTCGTCGAGATCGGGCATAGCGAGCGTCGCGCCAACTTCGCCGAGACCGACGGCACCGTCGCCCGCAAGGTCGCCGCCGTCGCCCGCAACGGTCTGGGGGCGCTCGTCTGCATCGGCGACACGGCGGACGAGCACCGGGCGGGCCGTTCGGCGGACGTGCTCGCCGATCAGGTCGACGCCGCCTTGTCCTTGGCCGCCGCCGCCGATCCCGCCGCGATCGCCTTTGCCTATGAGCCGGTCTGGGCGATCGGCGAGCACGGCACGCCGGCCGATCCGGCCTTCGCCAACGACATGATCGCAGGCATCGCCGCGCGCGCCGGCGCACGGCTCGGGCGCGAGGTGAGCGTGCTCTACGGCGGCAGTGTCCATCGCGACAATGCCGCCGCGCTCGCCGCCCAACCCGATATCGACGGCCTGTTCATCGGCCGCTCCGCCTGGGACGCGGCCGGATTGCTCGCCATCGCCCATCTGTTCGCGGACGTGCGGGATCGATGAACCGGCAAAGCCGGACGGCAGGAGAGAGGACGCCCCCATGAGGAAGACCAAGAAGCTCATCAACGATCCCGACCGGATCGTGTCGGAGATGGTGGAGGGGATGGTCGCCGCGCATCCGGCGATCCTGCGTTCGGTGGGCGACACCGGCCGCGTCCTCGTCGCCAGGGACGGGCCGCGCGACGGCAAGGTCGGCATCCTGATCGGCGGGGGCTCGGGCCACGAGCCCGCCTTTGCGGGCTATGTCGGCCGCGGGCTGGCCGATGCCGCCGTGATCGGCAACGTCTTCGCCTCGCCCTCCCCCCGGCCGATCGCGGAGGGCACGCGCGCGATCAGCGGCGGGCGGGGCGTCGTCCACCTATATGGCAATTACTCGGGCGACGTCATGAACTTCGGCATGGCGGCGGAGCTGTGCGCGGCCGACGGCATCGAGGTGCGGTCCGTGCCGGTGATTGACGACGTCGCCTCCGCGCCCGCCGAGCGCGCGGGGGAGCGGCGCGGCATCGCCGGCGACTTCTTCGTCTTCAAGATCGCCGGCGCGGCCGCAGACCGGATGCTCGATCTCGACGCGGTGGAGGCGGCGGCGCGCAAGGCGAACCGGCGGACGTTCACGATGGGCGTCGCGCTGGAACCCTGCTCGCTGCCCCAGACGCGCAAGCCGAACTTCCAGATCGCCGATGGTGAGATGGAGATCGGCATGGGCATCCACGGCGAACCGGGCGTGCGGACCGGCCCGCTGGAAAGCGCCGACCGCGTGACCGACGATCTGATGGCGCGCATCTTCGCGGAGGCGGGGCTGACGGCGGGCGACCGGGTCGCCGTGCTGGTCAACGGCCTCGGCGCCACCGCGATGATGGAGCTGTACATCCTGTTCAGGCGCGCGGCGCAGCTGCTCGGCGAGCGCGAGGTCGCGATCCATGCCTCCTGGGTCGGCGAATATGTCACCGCGCTGGAGATGGCCGGGGCGTCGATCACGCTGCTGGTGCTCGACGACGAGCTCGCCTCGCTCCTCGACCATCCCTGCGCCACGCCCGCGCTGAACGTGGGCCAGGTCACCGCCGAGCCGGTCGGATCGGGCCCGCGCGCGGAGGCGGAGCCGGGCGAGACCGCGGCCCCCTGGGCCGACGACGAGGTGGTCGACGACGACGCGCCCGACGGCGATTTCCGGGCCGAGACGATGCGCGCCGCGGTGATCGCGATCCGGGACGCGATCCTGGACCAGCAGGACTGGCTGTCCGAGCTGGACGGGGTAGTGGGCGACGGCGACCATGGCGTCACGATGGCGACGGGGTGGCAGGCCGCCGCCGATGCCGTGGCGCGGACCGCGCCCGACACCGGCATCGCGGGCATCTGCCGCAGCGTCGCCGAGGCGTTCCTGGACGCGGTCGGGGCGTCGTCCGGGCCGCTGATCGCCACCGCCATCCTGCGCGCCGGGGAGACGGCGAACGGACGGCGCGGGCTGGACGGTGCGGCGACCGCGG
>NZ_CAHJWX010000193.1 GCF_903643065.1 Sphingomonas bacterium
AGCGCGTCGCCTCGCTCGGCCCCGGCGAGCGCGTCTATGCGCAGATGCTCGCGGACCCGGCCCTGCGCGCGCTGCCGCCGTTCACGATCGCGGAGGTGCCCGGCGTCGGCACGGCGCGGCTGTTCACCCGCCATTCGGGCAAGCCGCTCACCGCCGGCATCCCCGGCATGTTCCGCCATCGCTACTTCCTGACCGCGGTCGCGCCCGCCATCGCGCGCTATGCCGGGCAGGCGGCGAACGAGAATTGGGTGACGGGCGAGGCGGGGCCGGCGGGCGGGCCGCTGACCAGCGAGGCGGGCCGCGTCAAGGACGCGCTGGTCACCACCTACCTCGCCGACTTCACCCGCCGCTGGGACGAGATGATCGACGACGTGGTGGTCAGCGGCGACCGGCCGATGGACGAGCGCCTCCAGGTCGCGGTGCGCCCGCCCTCGCCGGTCAAGGCGCTGTTCGCCGCCTGGGCGGACGAGACCGACCTCCAGCCGCCGTCGCTCACCAAGGGCCGTTCGGCGAGTGCGCTGCGGGTCGGCGCGATCTTCTCCCCGGCGATCTATCGCGGCCTGTCGCGCGCGCGCCAGGTCGACTCGGCGGCCAGCGAGGGCGGCCCGCCGCAGCCCGGCCCGCTCGACGAGGTGATCGCGCATTTCCGCTGGCTGCACGAGATCGCGCCGCCGAGCGGGCCGTCACCGATCGACGACGCGCTGGTGGCGCTGACCGCGGTGGGCGACACCGGCACCGCCGCGCGCTCGGCGGTGGGGCTGGGCGATCCCATGCTCCAGCGCGACAAGACCGCCGCGGCGATGGCGGCCACCGCCCGGCTCGGCCAGGTCGCCGGCGCGCTTCCCCCGACCGCGGGGAAGCTGTTCCACGGCTTCGTCACCGCCTCGACCAGCCAGCTCAACCACGACGCGCGCGCCGGCATCAAGGCGAGCTACGCGCAGCAGCTATACCCCGAATGCCGCGGCATCGTTGCACAGGGCTTTCCCTTCGCGTCACACGCGACGCACGAGGCGTCGATCGACGACTTCAGCCGGCTGTTCCGGCCCGGCGGGCTGATCGACGCGTTCCAGACCACCAGCCTCGCCGGGCAGATCGACACCAACGGGCATTATTGGGGGCTGACCGCGTCGGGTCGCGCGCTGGGGCTCTCGCCCGCGGCGGTGCGTCAGTTCCAGAACGCCGACGCGATCCGCCGCGCGTTCTTCAAGCCCGGCGACATCCGCCCCAATGTGCGCATGTCGATCGAGCCGCTGCGCTTCGATGGCGACACGCAGGCGGTCACGCTGTCGCTCGACGGCGCCCCCGCCGCGTTCACGCCGACCGACCGGCACGCGGCCGAACTGCGCTGGCCCGGCACCGCGCCCGGCGTCACGCTCTCGTTCCAGCACCGCGGCTCGGCGACGCCGAGCGTGCGGACCTGGGCGGGCGACTGGGCGTTCGCGCGGATGCTGACGGACGCGCGGCTGAGCAACGTCACCGGCGCCGGCTTCGTCGCGACCGTCGGCGACGGCGGCGCCAGCGTCGCCTTGAGGGTCCGGATGCTCAACACCAGCAATCCGTTCACCCTGCGCGAGCTCGCCGCGTTCGCATGCCCGGCAGGTCTGTGACGTGCCGCCGCTGACCTTCGAGAGCGCCGCGCGCAGCCATGTCGGCTGCGTGCGCAAGCTCAACGAGGATCGGGTGCTGAGCCGGCCCGATGTCGGCCTGTGGGCGGTGGCGGACGGGATGGGCGGCCACCAGGCCGGCGATCTCGCGTCCGGCATGTTGGTGGACACGCTCGCCGCCATCGAGCTGCTCGGCTCGGGTTACGCTTTCCTGGAGGATGTCCAGGAAAGTGTGCAGCGGGTGAACCGGACGCTGGTGGCGCATGCGCGACTGTCACGGCCGGGGACGGTGATCGGCTCCACCCTGGTCGTGCTGCTCGCGTACGAGGGTCACTTCGCCTGCCTGTGGGCGGGCGACAGCCGCGCCTATCGGCTGCGCGGCGGGCGAATGGAACAGATCACCCGCGATCATTCGATGGTGCAGGAGCTGATCGACTCCGGCGCGCTCCAGCGCGCCGACGCGCCTGGTTATGGCCGCTCGAACGTCATCACGCGGGCCGTCGGGGTCAACGATCGGCTCGCGCTCGACGTCGCCAGCGGACCGATCGAGCGGGGCGACCTTTTTCTCCTCTGCTCGGACGGGCTGACGGGCATGATGAGCGATCACGAGATCGCGCTGGCGCTGGCCCGCGACGGGATTGGCGCGGTGGACCCGCTGCTCGTGACGACGCTGGAGCGCCGGGCAAAGGACAATGTGAGCATGGTCATCGTCTCGGCGTCGGACTCACCGGACAAGACGGCCGATCCGCCGGTGCGCGGGTTCGGCTGATCGGCTCGCTTGCCGCGGCGAGGCGCCACGGGCCGATCGGCCTGCAGGCTCACGCTCGAGTGGGCACCATGAGTGTGTCAGACCGACGTGGCAGGTGTGAAGGGAGAGCTGCTTCAACTCGTCGCCCGAGGTAGTCCGGCTGGTGATGATGTACGCGCGACTTCCGCTGTCGCTGCGGAACGACCGATCGCATTCTGTTGTAGACGCGCTGACGCTGTGGACCGTCTGATATTGCCGTCTCGCTGAGCGTCGTGTCCCAACAGTGAGCGATGGGGCCTCCGTGATCGGGGGTGAACAGACGTCCGCTTCCAGGGAGCGTCAACACGGCCGGGAGTGTCCGGTACTGGGTCCTCGGCAGCCCGCAGCTGCCGGACGGCTGCTGGATCAGAGCTGCCGAGCTGCCAGTCAGCAATATGCGATACCGCCGTCGAGGTCTGAACGGAGCCGCTTGGACCAGCCGTCGCCCACGAGCGTGAAGCATGGTCGACGACATCGTCACCGACCTGAACAAGCGCCGCGGTAGGTAGCCGTTGAAGCGGCCTCATTGTCCGGAGCCATCTGATCTTCACCCACTCGTCGAATCTTGAGGGCTAAGCCCCCGACCGACGCTCGGCGGAGCATACGCATCGCCCCGCGAACGCCCAGAACAGCGCCTTCTCGGCGTAGTCGCTGCGCAGGTCGGCGCTGCCCTGGTGGCCTGCGTTCAGGTCGGTGAGCAGCAGCGCCGGGTCGCCGGCGGTCGAGCGGCTCCGGACCTGGGCGACCAGCTTGGCCGGCTCCCAATAGGACACGCGGTCGTCCTTCAGCCCCGCCGTGCAGAGCAGCGGCGGATAGGCGTCGCGCGTCACGTTCTCGTAGGGCGAGATCGTGGCGAGGTAGTCGTATGCCCTGGGATCGGCGAGCGGGTCGCCCCAGTCCGGGCGGAACAGCGGCACCAGCGGATGGCTCGCATCGCTCATCGTGTTGAGCATGTCCACGAACGGCACCTTGGCGATGATCCCGCCCCACAGCGTGGGGGCGACGTTCATGGCGCCGCCGACCAGCAGGCCACCGGCCGAGAGCCCGAAGCCGACCACGCGGCGCGGCGCGGCATAGCCGAGCCGGCATAGATGCTGGGCGCAGGCGACGAAGTCGGTGAAGCTGTTGCGCTTGGCGAAGCGCCGTCCCTCCAGGAACCAGCGCCGCCCGAGCTCCGAGCCGCCACGCACATGCGCGATCGCATAGGTCCAGCCGCGATCGACCAGCACGGTGGCCGGGATCGAGAAATCCGGATCGCTCGACACGCCATAGGCACCGTAGCCGTACAGCAGCACCCGGCCCGTCCCGTCCCTCGCCGCGCCCCGCCGCGACAGCAGCGTGATCGGGACCAGCGCGCCGTCGGGCGCGCGCGCGGCGACCTGCTCGACGACGTAGGCGCCGGGATCGAAACCGGATGCGCGTTGCTCGCGATGCGTCGAGAGCCGTCCATCGACCAGGCCGACCGCGATCAACCGCGGCGGCGAAATCGGGGACTGGTGGATGATCGTGACGCTGTCCGCCCGGAAATCCTGCGCCACCGGCAGGTCCAGCGCGTAGGCGGCCTCCGGGAACGACACCGGATGCTCGCGGCCGTCGGGGCGCAGGACGACGAGGCGGTGCAGACCGTCCGCCCGCTCCAGCCGAACCAGCCCGCCCGCGAACGGCACGATCGAGAGGATCGGGTGGCCCGGACGATGCGGCATCAGCGTCGCGCCGACGCGGAAATCGTCGCGGCCAACAGCCACCACCTTGCCGTCAAAGGCATCGTCGAGGTCGGTCAGCGACACCAGCGTCGCGTTCCATTCGTCGATCTCGTAGCGCACGCCGGCGCGGCGCGGCCACACCACGCGCGGCGCGCTCGTCTCGGCGGCGGCCGCGATCAGGCGCACCTCCGCCGTATCGGGGCCGGACAGGGTGAGCGCGACATAGCCGTCCATCGCGGTGCGCTTGACCGCCATGAACAGCGCCGGGTCCGCCTCCTCATAGACCAGCTCCGCCGCGCCCCCGATGACCGGCGTGCGATAGAGCCGGGTCGGGCGGTTGCGCGCGTCGCGCCAGATCCAGAACAGCCAGCGCGAGGAGGGCGAGAAGACGAGCCCGCCATAGCCATAGGCGTCCGCGTCGACGAGCACGCGCGTCGCGCCGGTCAGCGTGTCGCGCACGACGATCCGATGGCGGTCGTTGCCGATCACGTCCTCCGCCCAAGCGAAGTAGCGGTTGTCCGGGCTCGGCTGGTGATCGGTGCTGCGATAATAGGCATGGCCTGCGGCGCGCGACGCCTCGTCGACCAGCAGCTCTGGCGCGCCGGCCGCGCGGTGGCGGATGTGGCGGGGCCGGGTGGCGCCGGCAGGCGTCGCCGAAGACCTGGTGGCGCATCTCGCGCTTGCCGATGTCCGACGGGCTGGCGTTGATCGACACGACGAGATCGGGCGCGGCGTCGGCCAGGCGCGAGAACGGGTTGACGGCGTAGTCGGCGCCGTCGTCGTTCCAGCCGTCCTCGCAGATCATCAGGCCGACCTGCTTCGATCCGATGCGCAGCACGCGGGCGACGTCCGGGCCGGGCGCGAAGTGGCGCAGCTCGTCGAAGATGTTGTACGTGGGCAGCAGTTGCTTGGCGTAGCGCAGCACCACCTCG
>NZ_CAHJWX010000194.1 GCF_903643065.1 Sphingomonas bacterium
GGCCCCGAGCAGCGCCACCGCCTCGCGCCAGCCGCCCAGCGTGCCGACATCGACATAACGCTCGCCCGCGCGGCACCCCCAGGCCGCGTGGCCGCGCGCGAGCCAGGCGTTGACCAGCGTGCCGATATACTCGTCGCCGCGCCCCGGCTCGCGCCACAGCGCGTGCAGCTCGTGGAGCACGCGGCCGGGCATCTTGAACGCGCCCCAGACCCAGGGCGAGCGCACGACGGCCTGCTTGACGTCGATCGCCTCCACCCGGTCGTCCGCGTCGAGCACCACCGCATCGAACAGCTCCGGCCGCTCGACCGGGAAGAGCAGGAACGACAGCCGGTCGTCGGGCAGCCGCGCCAGCGCATCGGCGGGGAACCAGATCGTGTCGGGCAGCCCGACCAGCACCGGCTCGTCCGCCGGGATCAGCGGGGCGGCGCGGAAGATCGCGTCGCACAGGCCGGCGGCCTGCGGCTGGACGACGAAGGCGGTATCGGCGCCGGGCACGCCGCCGCCATAATAGCGCACGATGTCCGACTTGGTCGGGCTGATCACGAAGCAGATGCGCGTGGCGCCGCCCGCGACCATGCGCTCGACGAGATATTCGGAGACCGCCTTGGGGCGCTCGGCGCCATCCTCGCCGGCGCGATGACCGACGGGGAGCAGCTCCTTGGAAAAGGCGAGCGGCTGGATGCGCGTGCCGTTGCCGGCGGCGGGGATGATGCCCCACATCTCAGGCGGCCCTGATTTCCCTCTCCCCTGAAGGGGAGAGGGAAAGGAGGGCGACCAGCTCCTTGGCTCTCGCCGCCGAGCTGTGCTCGGCCAGCACGCGCGCGCGGGCGGCGTCGGCGAGGCGGCGCAGCTCAGCGTCGGTGAGCGACAACGCGGCGAGCACGTCGTCGGCGGTGTCGACCAGCAGGATCTCCTCGCCCGGCGTGAGGAAGCGGTCGAGCCCGTCCCAGTCGTCGGACAGCAGCGGCGCGCCGCACGCCGCCGCCTCAAACAGCCGGCCGGACGGGCACCAGCCCATCGCCGCCATGTCCGCGCGCGTGACGTTGAGCGTGGCGCGCGCGGACGAGAAGAAGGCGGGATGATCGACGGGGCCGACATGGTCCATGAAGTGGATGTTGGGCCGCCACGGGAAGTCGGCGGGGTAGGACGAGCCGCCGAGCACGAAGCGGCGCTCGGGCGCGCGGGCGGCCGGCGCGACGAACAGCCGTTCGAGCGCCGCCTGCCGATCGGCGGCATAGGTGCCCAGATACGACAGGTCGCCCCGGAACATCGCCTGGGCCGGCACCGGGCGGTGCGCGGCGGGATCGACATGGCCGTAGAGCGGCGCGGTGACGCGCGCGCCGAGCCGGTCGCGCAAGGCGGTCAGCGCGGGGCCGCCGGTGTAGCTCAGCACCAGATCGAACTGGCCCAGCCCGTGTTCGGGGAGATAGTCGACCGGCTCGCCCGCCGCGAGCCGCGCCAGCGTGACGGGGGTGTCGAGGTCGTAGAAGACGCTGGTCCCCCGCCCCTCGCCCGCGAGCAGCGCCGCCGCCGCGCGCGCGTCCGGGCAATAGGAGGTGACGACCAGCGCATCGGCGTCGAGCAGCTCGCGCCTGATCGCCAGCACGTCCGCCCAGTCGGTGTAGAGCAGCAGCCGGCCGCCGGGCAGGTCGACGAGGTCGCGGGTGTCGCGATACCAGGGCTGGTCGCGCTCGACGAAGGTGACGTGATGGCCCTGCTCGGTCAGCGCCCGGATCAGCCCGCGCCACAGCGTCGCATGACCGTTGCCCCAGGACGAGCTGACGGTCAGCCCCCACACCGTGATCCGCAAACCGCTCGCCTCCCTGGCCCGACGCCGCTGACCGGTTACGCGCCCGTTGCGTTCAGCGCGAGGGCGAAAAGCCGTCACGCCGCCGCCGGCCGCCGGCCTGCGCGCGGCCGCTGCGCTCCAGCTTGCCCCAGCCGACGCTGGGCCCCCGGATCGCCTGCACCAGCGCCTTGAGCACGACATAGTACATGACCTGGCGATAGCCGATCCGTTGCGGCACGAGCAGCCAGAGCAGCCGCCAGCGCTCGCGCCGTTCCAGCGCGAAGGCGATCACGCCCGACAGCAGGTCGATAGTGGTGAACAGGATCCAGAAGCCCGCCATCCAGGCGATGTCGGTGCTGGTCTGCGCCCAGCCATGTTCCTCCACGCGCAGGATGGTGGCAGCGATGCTGGCGATCAGCGCCAGATCGATGATCGGCGACACGGCGGCGAGCGCGATCTGAAACACCGCCGCCTGCGGCAGGCCGATAAAGGCAATCCCCGCCGGGCGGCCCGCGCGCAGCGCGCCCTTGTGCTTCCACAGGCATTGCAGGGTGCCGAACGCCCAGCGGAAGCGCTGCTTGGCGAGGCCGCGGAAGCTCTCGGGCGCCTCCGTCCAGGCGACCGCATATTGGTCATAGGCGACGCGCCAGCCGGCGCGCTGGACGGCGATGGTGAGGTCCTGATCCTCCGCCAGCGTGTCCTCCGGATAGCCGCCGACGGCGCGCAGCGTCTCCGTCCGCCACGCGCCGATCGCGCCGGGCACCACCAGCATCGCGTTGAGCCGGGCGAGCGCGCGGCGTTCCAGGTTCTGCGCGGTGACATATTCCAGCGCCTGCCAGCGGGTGACGAGGTTGACGCGGTTGCCGACCTTGGCGTTGCCCGCCACCGCGCCCAGGCCCGGATCGGCGAACCAGCGCGCGAGGCGGCTGATCGTGGTCGGCTCGAACTGCGTGTCGGCGTCGAGCGCGATGACGATGTCGCTGTCGACCTCGGCCAGCGCGGTGTTGAGCGCGCGCGCCTTGCCGCCGTTGGCGAGGCCGAGCAGGCGGACGCGCGGCTCGTCGGCGAACGCCTCGCGCACCACCGCCGCCGTGCGGTCACGCGAGCCGTCGTCGATGACGACCACGCGCAGCTCGACCTCCGTGCTCGCCAGCACGCCGCGCACCGCGCGCTCGATCACGCGCTCCTCGTTGAAGGCGGGGATCAGCACGGTGACGCGGATCGCCGGATCGATCGGCGGGAAGACGATGTCCGCCTCCACCCGCGCCTGCCGCAGCGCCAGCGCGGACAGCAACACCGCGCGCGCGATGCCCAAGGTGATCGCGACCGCGAACAGCCAGTGGAGCGCGCGGCTGCCCCAGCCCAGCGACAGGAACAGCAGCAGGTCGGCGCGCGCCGCCGTGACGTCGCCCGGCGCGAGCGGCGGGTTGACGGTGCCCGGCTTCCACCCCGCCAGCGCGGAGACGGGGACGAAGCGATAGCCCCTGGCCTTGAGCGCCTCGATCAGCAGCGGCAGCGCCGTCACCGTCTGCGACCGGTCGCCGCCCGCGTCGTGGAGCAGGACGATGTTGGCGGATCGCTCCTCGTCGCCCGCCTCGACCTCCTGCACCGTGGTGTCGACGATGTGCGCGACGCCCGGGCGCTTCCAGTCGCCGGGATCGACATGGAGGCCGACGGACAGATAGCCCATGCGCTGCGCCAGCGCGACCGGCCCGATCTCGTCCGCCGTGGTCGGCTCGGCGTCGCCGAAATAGGGCGCGCGGAACAGCCGCAGCGAGCGGCCCGTGAACGCCTGGAACAGCCGCTGGTCGGCGTTGAGCTCGAACCGCGTCTGCCCCGCGCTCGCCTGCGCGAGATTGGGATGCGTATAGGTATGGCTGCCGACCTCGTGCCCTTCGGCCAGCTCGCGCTGGAGCAGCCCGCGTTCGGTGAGCGCGTTCTCGCCGACGACGAAGAAGGTCGCAGGCACGTGCTCGCGCTTGAGCACGTCCAGGATCGGCGGCGTCCAGTCCGGGTCGGGCCCGTCGTCGAAGGTCAGCGCGACCAGCCCGGGCCGATAGCCGGTCCGCTCGACCACATAGGGGCTGGGCAGCTGGTCGAAGCGCGCGGCGACGATCGCGCCCGTCGCGTCGGTGGTCAGCCGGCGGCGGCCGACCGCGGGGACGCCGCCGATGCGCAGGATCTCGCCCGCGCCCTCGATATCGACATCGGTGCCCGACGGGATGGTCTGAAGGCTGGTGGCGGCGGGCAGCGCCGGGTTGTCGCGGCCGAAGAACGTCCACAGCGACGGATCCTCGCTGCCGAGCCGCCACAGCGCCACCGAGCGGACGCCCCGGCGGTGCAGCGCCAGGATCTCGTTGCGCACGGCGATCGCGTCGGCGAGCCAGACCTCATGATGCTGGCTCTCCTCGTCATAGCCGAAATGGCTTTCGCCGCTGTCGCGATCGAAGACGGGCACCGTGCCGCTGTCGCGCGCCGCCTGCCACGCTTCCTCGATCGAGTCGGGCGTGGTGTCGGGCGTGCCCGTCGTCCGCCAGTCATAGGCGTAGGAGGCGACCGCCACGACCAGCTGGCGCGGCGGCACGATCCGCTCGACGCGCGTCACCTGGTCCTCGAACCAGCGCTGCGACGCGATCGGGCCCGGCTCGCCGCCCTGGTAATGTTCGTCATAGGCCATGAAGAACAACTTGTCGGCCGCGCGCGCGAAGCCAGCGATCTGCGCATCCGAGCGATCGGCCTCCACCGCCAGCGCGACGATCCAGTCGTGTTTCGCGAACCGCGCGCGTGCTTCGGCCAGGAAGCGCCCGTAATCGGGGATCGCGGCGTCGGGCAGCTCCTCGAGATCGAAGAAGGCGCCGCCGGCATGTTCGGCGACGAGCAGCGTCTCGATCTGGTCGAGCGTCTTGCGGCGCTGCGCGGGATCGTGGAGCAGCGCGGCCATGCCCGGCGCGTCCCACTCGCCGTTGAGCGCGTTCTGGAACATCGGCAGCAGCACCGGCCGATGCTGCGCGCGCGTCCAGATCGCGTGCCCCTTGGGATCGGGGAACACCGTCACTTGGTGCGTCGGCCCGGTGATCGAGACCCAGCCGGGGATCAGCCAGTCGAGCTCCTCGACATGGCGCTGCAGGCTGGCGGCGGAGTCCGCGTCCCACGGCGCGTGAAAGGCGATGGCGAGCGGCTGGTTCGCGTCCGCCGCCGCCCCGCGCCACAGCCGGTCGGCGGC